>JBLRWR010000296.1:0-502 GCA_047921135.1 Candidatus Brevefilum sp. | reverse complement strand
GGACTCCCCCGTCCTCTCAGGCGGTAAAAAAGGACCTCATCCCATTATGGGCATCGGTGCCGGCTTCATCCCGGAGGTGCTCAACACCGAAATTTACGATGAGATCATCCAGGTGACCGGCGAAGATGCTTTCCAAACAGCCCGCAGCCTGGCATCCGAAGAAGGTCTTCCGGTCGGAATTTCATCCGGCGCTGCAGTTTGGGCAGCCCTGCAGGTGGCCAAACGCCCAGAAAATAACGGCAAACGCATTGTGGTAATTGTGCCCTCCTTTGCTGAGCGCTATTTGAGCACCCCGCTGTTTGATGACTTGCGCGACAGTGATCCAGCTAACTAGAGGAAACGGCATGCAACACACGACGATCATCGACAGCCCAATATCAACAGAAAACGATCACAGCAAGGAGATTGGATTGTTTAAAATGATGCTTGAAGACATTCGCTGCGCGCTGCAGCGCGACCCTGCGGCTCGGAATGGTTTTGAGGTCCTGGTCAATTACTCGGG
>JBLRWR010000295.1:0-503 GCA_047921135.1 Candidatus Brevefilum sp. | reverse complement strand
TGCGGAATTTGCGAAGGCTTAGCCCCCGAGGTCTTCAGCATGGCCAATGAGCCCTTTGCTGAAGTGCTGCTCGACCCCGTACCAGAAGAATATGAAGAAGCTGTTCGGGAATCTGTTGAAGAATGCCCCGAAGAAGCCATCTTTATCATCGAAGAGTAATTCGGTAACTAAAAATTTGATCAACCAGAGGCTGTTCTGAACAAGAGCAGCCTCGTTGGTTTAAGGCGAGGAATCAGGTATTTGGTATTTGTTATTGGGAAGCACACTACAAACATCGAAGAAGAGCCATAAGTAGTGACGATTTCCAAATTCCTGCTACCTATTTCCTGATACCTAGTTTCTACACCTCCGGCCTAAACAACCCCAAGGCCACGGCACGGGCGACCAATTGTTGAATATTGTGCGCTTCCAGGCGAGCCTTCATGCTGGCTACGTAGCCACGCACGGTGCGCGGCCGCAAGCCGAGCCGCAATGCGATCTCTGCTGTGGTCAGTCCATCCCCC
>JBLRWR010000294.1:0-505 GCA_047921135.1 Candidatus Brevefilum sp. | reverse complement strand
CAGGGTGTGCCGCTGGTGCTGACCCCAGGCACTGGCCCGCTACCCACGAGTATCCGCCGCATCGCCGCGGCGCTCTCCGAGCGCTTCCGCGCCGGCGCCACGCCTGCGGCCTCCTCAACATAAGCATTTGGTAGATGGCCGCCCGCAAATTTGACCCGCCCTACCTCTGGTGATAGAATTCAATCTGTTGTCTCGCCCCCATCGTCTAGGGGACTAGGACGTAGGCCTTTCAAGCCTAAAACCGGGGTTCGAATCCCCGTGGGGGCACAAAGCTCTACCGCTCTTGGTGGGGCTTCTTTGTTGCCAGATGCCGCGACAATCACTCGCCCATCGGCACCCAGACGTTCTTGATTTCCGTGGCGTGGCGGAGGAACTCGCGGCCCATGCCCTGCTCCGGGCTGGTCCAATCGCGCGGCTTGCCGTAGCTGACCCAGGTTCGCTTCATGTTGGTCGCCGACAGATCCTCGACGTGCTTGCTCCCAACCTCGTCGCCAAAGTACCAGAT
>JBLRWR010000293.1:0-510 GCA_047921135.1 Candidatus Brevefilum sp. | reverse complement strand
CCAACGGCGGCCCGAACCAGTCTATTCCGCGTTGGCACTGGCACCTGATCAGCGAAGCGTCCCGCCCGGCGGGCAAACCAACTGGAGCGACCCATGACTGATACCATCGTGATTCTTGATTTTGGCTCACAATACAGCCAGCTGATCGCCCGGCGCGTGCGTGAAGCCCAGGTTTATGCGGAACTGCTGCCCTGGGATGCGCCCCACGCCGAGGTGTTGGGCTTGGAGCCCAAAGGCTTTATCCTGTCCGGCGGTCCGGCGTCTGTTTATGCGCCGGGTGCGCCTTACTTGCCCGGTTACGTGATCACGGCGGGTGTTCCCATCCTGGGGATCTGTTATGGCATGCAGGCGCTGGTGCACGCCCTGGGCGGGAAGGTCGCCCCGGCTGGCGAGCGGGAGTACGGCCTGGCCGAGATGGCGGTCACCCAGCCTTCTCCCCTGCTGCGGGAAGGCGATGACCCCCGGGTGTGGATGTCCCATGGGGACCGGATCGAAATTCCCCCAGCGGGG
>JBLRWR010000292.1:0-512 GCA_047921135.1 Candidatus Brevefilum sp. | reverse complement strand
GTGAACAAGCGGCTCATAAATCAACCGTGACTAAATTCTGGCCGTCAAGATGGCATGAGCCGCCTGATCCCGATGTCCAAGCGTCAATTCTGCCCAAACAAGGGCTCCAGCGCCAGCAGATCCTTGGTGAACAGCTCCAGGTCGATCAACCCGGCCTCGGGGTCTCGTGCCAGGCCTGAGACGATTAATTCGAGCCGACGGGGCAAGCTGAGGGCTAAATCGGGGTCAACCTCATTGATGGTGGGCAGCAAACCTTCCAGCCGGTCCCGAGTACCCGCCAAAGCATCCTGGGCGCCTTCGATATCCTCCAAAAACAGCATGATTCGCGCCGTATTGACGTCCAACAAGACCTGGTAGAGCTGTGCGCCTGTCCGGGCAGCATCCAATTCGGTCTGCAGCTCGTCAATTTCATCATTGGCTGACTGGTTGCGCGCCCGCAATTGTTCATTTTCAGCGGTCAGTTCGCTCACGGCCTGGTTGGCATCTTCCAATTCTGCTTGGGTAGTCTTCAG
>JBLRWR010000291.1:0-524 GCA_047921135.1 Candidatus Brevefilum sp. | reverse complement strand
GGAACCCACCTGGACTGGTAGGGAAGGAACCGTGATCGTAAGTCAGGATGGCGACCGGACCGTGTGGATTATTGCACCAACTGGTAATTTGGCTGAAGCCCTGCTCAACACATTGCAGTGAACGAGAAAAATAAAATCATCTCCGGTCAGATTGACGTTTCTAAAGTGCGGGGGCTTTTGTTTGATGTGGATGGCACCCTCAGCGATACGGATGACCATCTCGTTCACCGCTTTTCCAACCTTTTAAAACCGGTAACCTGGCTTTTTAAAGACAGAGACCCGACCCACTTTGCCCGTTGGACGATGATGGCCGCGGAAACACCGGCCAATTTCATGTACAGCCTGGCTGACCGGTTGGGCTTGGATGCGCCCCTGGCGCGTGTTTATAACCGAATCTCCCGTAGACGGCATGAAAGAACGTCTGTAGATGAACGCTTTTGGATGGTTCCCGGGATTCTAGATATGCTGGATCATTTCCGGGGGCATTACCCGATGGCGGTGGTCAGCGCCAGGGATGAAACCAC
>JBLRWR010000290.1:0-531 GCA_047921135.1 Candidatus Brevefilum sp. | reverse complement strand
CAAAAGGAATTAAATGGGTAAATCCGCTGGCATACACCAGGTCACCATGATGGACATGCGTCCGAATCGCATCACTTAAGGTGGTCAGTTTAGTCATAGAATCGATCCTCCCAGCCGTCATCGTTTTTCTGCTCCCCTTGCCGACCCCGTCTTCTAAATAAAGAAAATCGGTTGTTACGGGGCGTTTTTTCCCTGAGCCGGTTCCAAATCAGGTGCCCCAAAAAGGTCACCACAGATCCAATAAACAACAGGGACAGGGCTGGCTGCTCAGATTGAAGGGCAGCCACACCTACCACCAAGACAATAATCCCAAAGATCATCATCAAGCAGCCCAAGCGTGAAAACAGGTAACGGATCATCTCATCATTCTAAAAACCGGATGGCCGCGGACACGCCATCCGGTTGGTTCTACATCAGTTTTCGTAAGGTTCAGCCCCGACGAACCTGGTTCTGGATTTGCTCATGCATATACAGGGGCAGGTAATGCAACCCGCCCGCGTTTTTACCGCTGGCGCCAGATCCTTTCCAGCC
>JBLRWR010000289.1:0-548 GCA_047921135.1 Candidatus Brevefilum sp. | reverse complement strand
GAGGATTGTTGGCGCGACTTTGGCTTGCTCCCAGTTGATATTGTATGCGCGTGCCCCAGACAGGTTGGCATCTGAAAAATCAGCCCCGGTCACATCCAGGCTTGCTAAGCGGGTATTGGAAAGGTCAGCCCGGGTGAAGTCAGCATCGAGGAGGCTGGTGCTGACCAGGGCAGCGTTGTTGAGGTTAGCACCTTCGAAGTTGGCTTCTTGCGCGTCGGTGCCGATAATGGCTGAATGGCTGAGATTCGCCCCTTTGCAGCTGGTTTTTACCAGGTCACCTCCCAGGATGATGGTATTGTGGGCAGCGGTGCCGTGCAGCGAAGCTTTATAAAAATTGGGGTTGATCAGCAGGCCGTGGGAAAGGTCCGCATTGGTCAGATCTGTCTTACGAAGGATCGAGCCGACCGCGTTGATGTTGTCCAGCACCATCCCTTGCAGGCGGGCGCCGGAAAGATCCTGGCGGGTGCGGATGGCTAGGCGTGCTTCTTCTTCATTGTCCGGTTGAATGACTTCGGACGCTTTCTTTTCGATTTTTATCTCTTGGCTCA
>JBLRWR010000288.1:0-559 GCA_047921135.1 Candidatus Brevefilum sp. | reverse complement strand
ACTCGTGGCTGATTTGGAATTTTACTCAGAGCGAACTGCATATCACAGACGTGACAAATGCATCACGGACTCTGCTCTTCAATATTAATACAATGGAGTGGGATGATGAGATCCTGGAACTGATGAATATTCCGAAAAGCATGCTGCCGGAAGTGAAGCAGTCAAGTGAGGTTTATGGCAACACCAAAACAACACTGTTTGCCAGCAAAGTACCGATTGCGGGAATTGCAGGAGACCAGCAGTCTGCACTGTTTGGACAAATGTGCACCGAAAAGGGCATGGTGAAGAACACCTATGGCACCGGCTGCTTTATGCTGATGAATATCGGTGACAAGCCGATCAAATCGGAGAACAACCTGCTGACCACCGTGGCCTGGAAAGTGAACGGCAAAACCACATATGCATTGGAAGGTTCGGTTTTTATTGCCGGCGCTGTTGTCCAGTGGCTGCGGGATGAGATGAGCATTATCCAGGAATCGAAAGATATCGAGTACTTTGCCAATAAAGTGGAAGATTCCGATGGCGTGTACCTGATTCCTGCATTTGCAGGGCTCGGTGC
>JBLRWR010000287.1:0-575 GCA_047921135.1 Candidatus Brevefilum sp. | reverse complement strand
GGAGCAACTCATACCATTATTTTGTCATTGCGAGTCCCCCAGAGGGGGCGAAGCAATCTCAGGCAAATAATTAAGATTGCCACGTCGCCTGCGGCTCCTCGCAATGACAAAAGAGTTTTGCTGGCGCTCCGATTTTGAGCGCACCATCCCTTTCCCATCACAAGAAAACCAAAGACCCCCGGGATTTCCGCAACCAACGCTGAATAATGCCTGATCAAGCTCGTAGGGTGCGCACCGTATTTGTGCGCACCATCCCTTTCCCATCACAAGAAAACCAAAGACCCCCGGGATTTCCGCAACGGACACCGCCCAAATGCTGATCAAGCCATCCAGCTGTAGGGTGCGCTCCGATTTTGAGCGCACCATCCCTTTCCCATCACAAGAAAACCCAAGACCCCCGGGATTTCCGCAACGGACACCGCCCAAATGCTGATCAGGCCAGCCAGCTGTAGGGTGCGCTCCGATTTTGAGCGCACCATTATTTACCATCACAACAAACCAAAGACCCCCGGGATATCCGCAACTAACATGCATTGACTTTGAACTACCTATGTTAAACTTAAAAAATCACAGCT
>JBLRWR010000286.1:0-584 GCA_047921135.1 Candidatus Brevefilum sp. | reverse complement strand
AGCATAAAAAAAGAGATGCGGGTTAAGGCATCTCTTTTCTAATCCGTATTGGGTGTAAAGAAGGGCTATTCTCCTTCTTCGTCGAATTCGTCTTCCTTCTTGCCCTTTTCGATCACTTCGGGTTCCATTTCATCTTCAAAGAGTTCGGCCAGCTCGCCTTCTTCTTCCTCTTCCTCTTCTTCGACGATCACGTAGGTCACACCTGCGATCAATTCTTCAGGGTCGGTGAGGACATCGATATTGTCGGGCAAATTCAGGTCTTTGACATAAATGGCGCTGTCGATATCGACCAGCAAGGTGGCGTCGACCTCAATCCGTTCAGGGAGTTCCTGCGGCAGACATTCGATCTCCAGCTCGGAGATGCCCGTCACCACCACGGCGGCCATGTTGATTTCAGCGGGGGCCTGACCGATCAGCTCGATCGGAACGGCCGTCTGGAGCTTCTCACTCAGGGAGACCGCCATGAAGTCCACGTGGCGAAGGGTGCCATAGATGATATCCCTTTGCGCTTCCCGCAAAATGGCGGGGTACTTTTCGCCCTCCACATCCAAGGTCACCAGGCTGGACCCGGTCATCGTTTTGAG
>JBLRWR010000285.1:0-585 GCA_047921135.1 Candidatus Brevefilum sp. | reverse complement strand
ATCCCAGGTTGTCAGCGATGATTTCCGCCGTTTCTGCAGCACGGACTGCGGAAGAGGAAAGGATCAGATCCGGTATCAGATCGTTTTTGTCCATTACTTGGGCGATTCGTTTGGCGTCTTTCCGGCCGCGCTTTTTCAGCGGACGAGCGTGATCTGTGAGGTTGTCATCCTTCCAGCTTGATTTTGCGTGGCGCATCAGCAAAAGGGTTTTCATTGATCAATCTCCTGTTATGATTGCTAACGAGGAATCATATCATATCTTGGGTAAGAAAAGTATCACCAGAGCTTAAAAAATTGCTCAATGGGTACCCGCTTCAGCCAGAGGATAAGTGCCGGTGGCTTCGATGGCAATGCGGATATTGTCGATGCTGACCCCAGTTGGCAGGGTGCAGTCGGCGCCGACGATCAGATTTTTGGGTCCTGCGGTGCGAATGATGCGGTGCACTTCTGCTTCGATCTCTTGCGGGGTGCCATTGACGATCACACCGCGGGTATCCATCCCGCCCAGGATCGGGTGGTTGAAAAGCTTTTTGCCCGACTTAAGGGAGAGGTTGACCGGGGCGGTGACTGCCCAGTTGAAGACAT
>JBLRWR010000284.1:0-591 GCA_047921135.1 Candidatus Brevefilum sp. | reverse complement strand
CAGCACGACATCACCGAGAAAGGCGGCACAATGCGCTTGGGCTTATACCCCTGCCAATTACAACCCGGGACCATAGCCAAAGCGGCTTACCAGGCCGACCGGGTGGAAGAGCGCCACCGCCATCGTTTTGAACTGAACAATGATTTTCGTCCTGCCCTGGAGGCGGCCGGTATGATCTGCTCCGGCATCTCGCCCGATAACCAGCTGGTCGAAATTACGGAGATCAAGGACCATCCCTTTATGTTGGGGACGCAATTCCATCCCGAGTTTTTATCCAGGCCCAACCGCCCCCATCCCTTATTTGTCGCTTTCATCAAAGCCATTCTCAATCGCGCGGATAATTCCAACCCCAACCAAAATATTATTAATAGAGAAGGATCACAAAGTTGAACATTAAATCTCACATTATCGGTATCTTGATTGTTTTCAGCCTTTTGGCGCTGGGATTGTCCGCCTGTCAGGCGGATGAACCCATGGTCGATGAGTTATGTCCCCTCGATGAGCTTTCTGAAGACTGCCCCCCTGCAGGCAGCGAAATCATTGAAGAAGAAACCGCCTACCCGGTGGTGGAGGAATACTTCATCCCCGCGG
>JBLRWR010000283.1:0-595 GCA_047921135.1 Candidatus Brevefilum sp. | reverse complement strand
GCACCGATCACCAGGATCATGTGAGTCCGCAGGCCAGCGGGCTGATCGCTCCGCTCTCTCTCAATGCCAATCACCGCACCCAGAGCAGCCCCCACCAGTACCCTCAGGATGATTTGGGTTTCTGAAATCATGAACTACTCCTCTCTCTCAAAACAGCCAGAAACCTGACTGCTTTTCAATCCTATTAACGTCCCTGTACTGAAGCTTTGGTCTCATGTTCCTGGTTTGTAAACAATTGTCTTCCAAACTAGAATTCAGAAATGACCAACCCATGGGGGCGCACAATTGAGGATTTTTGTGTGTGTCGGCTTTGAGCTTTGGTGAGCTGACCGACAAGATGATTAATTCTATCACGAAGGGGATCGGGTTGACAATAACTGGTTTTTATCTTGAGTAAAAATAAATAAGTGCAATTTAACTAAAAACGTATGGCTTCTCTACATCAATCGGTAAGATTAGGAAACCCATTAGGTTATTGTGAAAGTAGCAAAACTGCCTTTGTCAGACGGCTTTGAGATCCAGCAACAATTTGAACCCCACAAAATCGGTATGATCTTCAATCCGCATCCATAACCAGCGGCCAGCCGGGAGCGAG
>JBLRWR010000282.1:0-606 GCA_047921135.1 Candidatus Brevefilum sp. | reverse complement strand
ATCGTGATCACCAGGACACATCCGACAAGAACCCTTCACGTGAACACTGGGAAACGGACCACCAAGGCCACCTGCTGACCATCCAGGATGGGCACCAGAGGTTCGTGCTCAACCTTATCACAGGGTGGATTGAATCGTGGCAAGTGGATGAAGCACCTGTTTGGATCGAACCCTTCGCTCTGAACATCTGGCGTGCCCCCACGGATAACGATGTGCACATTGCCAATAAATGGCGTGGTGATGGGCTGGATCGTGCCAAACTTTACCGCTGCCAGACCGCTTTAAACGCTGACGACAGCTCAACCATCATCCTTAACGTCTCAAGCGTGTTGGCCGTAGATGGTAAGCGACCCCTGGCGGAATGCCAGTTTCAATACACCTTTCTTCCAGAAGGTCGGCTACAAATCGACCTGGATTTCAAACCCCTCCTGATCAACACCCGCTTGCCCCGGATAGGATTCAAAACACACCTTCACCAGGATTATACGCAGGTGCAGTGGTACGGCCGCGGACCGCATGAGAGCTACGTCGATCGCAAAGACGCTGCCTTTGTCGACCTCTACACCGCCAAAACGACCGAACTTTTCCATCCCTACCTCATGCCGC
>JBLRWR010000281.1:0-628 GCA_047921135.1 Candidatus Brevefilum sp. | reverse complement strand
TCCGTAGCGACGCCCCGGCGGGGCGTCGCTACGCGTAACCCTCAACTTTCAATTGAGTAACTCATTCGTAGGGTGCGCAGTGCTTTTCTGCGCACCTTTATTAAACATGAATTGCTTATCCTCACCTCGCTAATCTACATCAGTGGCGCACTGACATGCGTATCCACATCTTTTGCGCTCAGGTTAAATCGATGGTGCTCACCCTGCAGCAGGTCTGTCCAAAATAATCACAGGATACCCAAATCCGCAACAAAGACCCCCGGGGTTTAATACATTTAACTTAAATTTTCATCCGGTGGCAATGGAAATTTAGATCATTTGTGAGTTCATAAAAGGAAACCCCGGGGGTCTCACAAAAAACAATCTTAGGCTAGGTCACTCTCCGTAGCGACTCCCTGGCGGGGCGTCGCTACGCGTAACCCTCAACGTCGATTTCAATGGTGCGCACCTTAAAGCGGAGAGGGCTGCGAAGCGCTCCCGCAGGGAGTGTGGATTCGAACCCACCTTACTTTGTTGTGAACCTAAAAGAAAACCACCCATTTTCAACGGGTGGCTTGAATTGGAGCGGAGAGGGCTGCGAAGCGCTCCCGCAGGGCGTGTGGATTCGAACCCACCATGCCCTTGAACA
>JBLRWR010000280.1:0-646 GCA_047921135.1 Candidatus Brevefilum sp. | reverse complement strand
GTTTCAATACATTGGCCGCCTGGAAGGGCGAGGATGGCGGTGCAGTGGAAGTGTGCCGTCCAGGGTTGAGGTTTGGCTGTGAGCTTTTGAAGCAAGTAGGCCCGCCGATCAGCATCTGTAGCATTTTTGGCGGGTGAAAACCTGGCAGAATAGACCCCCGGTGCACCATCAAGGGCATCCACCTCCAACCCGGAATCATCGGCTAAAACAGGCAGACCCGTTGCAGCATGGTAGGCGAGGGCTTTCAAGCGGGCGTTTTCACTATAGGTGGCGCCGGTTTCTTTGACCTCAAGGTCGCAGTTGAGGTCTCGGGTCGATAGGATCTCAAGTTTGAGGTGGAACAGGAGCGCCTGGATTTCGCGCAGCTTGCCAGGATTTCCTGAGGCAATCAGTAGTTTTGGTTTCATAGAAATTTCCAAAAAGTATCAATAATATCCAATTAAAGTTGACGCTAACATTTCAGCATGTTATAATTCAGCCCGATGTTGAATTTTACCCAAAATTTTAGCTGAATGAACTATCATGAATAAAAGTAACAATCCCTTACGACTGAATGTTGGCCATATGTACAATAAGGCCATCGGTTCCAGTCATGAAGTGAAATTTAATATTGATCAAATTGTGGTTGAAGACCTGGAACTCAGGG
>JBLRWR010000279.1:0-649 GCA_047921135.1 Candidatus Brevefilum sp. | reverse complement strand
GTTTTATAAATAGCAATTAATGTCATAGAGATAAAAGCTGCAATATCTCGTGTATATTCATTTGTTTCTTTTTGATGGGCAAGCTCTCTTATTGCCAGCACAACTGCTCTAACTAGGATTTTCCTTTTTTTGCCTATCCCCTCTAATTTTATGACTCTACCCAATATGACCTCCCCAGAGGATGAAATATTTTCGCTAAATCTCTTCCCTAGCAACTAGAATACAATTATTCTTCACCAGTTTAGCTGATGATTATATCTGATTAAAGTGGGTAGTTTTATTAAAGGTATTATGAGAGAGAATTATTGACTGGCAAGATTGACTGGCTTATAATCTTCATGCTTGGGGAAGTGCTGGAATTGGCAGACAGGCGTGACTTAGGATCACGTGCCGCAAGGCGTGCGGGTTCGACTCCCGCCTTCCCCACAACTGCCATCTGTAAAGTCCCCTTGATTCCATTCATTGAACACTTCAAGATTTTTAGTAGATGTGTCTGACTGCTATTAAATAACCAGTGCGTGTTATAATTTTTCCGTTATCTTTATATGAAGGATTGAAACTTTGAAAATTGAAACTCAACATCTAGAAGATCATCAAGTGAAGCTAATTGTAGAAATCGAGCAAGAACCGGTTGAACAAGCTAAACGAC
>JBLRWR010000278.1:0-794 GCA_047921135.1 Candidatus Brevefilum sp. | reverse complement strand
ACTTTCGTGTTGACCGATTTTTGCCCTGGTTGAGCTGGGGTTTATGATAATAATCCTCGCAAGATTCTGACTTAGCAACAGGGGTGAAAGCCACTGAAAGTGTTGTTTTACGAGCAACCCTTGCGCGTGAGTAAGGGGAGAATCATACCAGCCTTAGTTTTTGAAGCATTTTCGGTTCATGATAATAGACAGGTGCAGTTTCAGTGACTTCACAATAATTTTTGTCTTGTCAAAGATGATTATACTTTGCTTAACCCCCCTATTTTCGCGTAAAATTGGAGATGTGATTTTCATCACCTCTGATATGGATAGGTTACACATTGAATGACTGAGTTTAGGTATTTCAACTTGCATGATGCGCATCTTGCTTGCGGTGTGGTTGTGGTGATTGATGTTTTACGGGCGTTCACGACAGCAGCCCATGCATTTGATGTGGGTGCCGCCAAAATCCTCCCTGTGGCAAGCGTCAGCGAAGCCCTGTCGCTGAGGGATAAGATTCCCGATGCTTTGGTGATGGGCGAGGTGGATGGTGAACAGCCAGTGGGGTTTGATTTTGGTAATTCACCAGTTCAGATCAGAAAGCAAAATTTGACGGGCTGTACGTTAATTCAGCGCACCAGTGCTGGCACGCAGGGGCTTGTCCGTGCACAACAAGCTGGCCTGCTGTTTGCTGCGTCTTTTGTGGTTGCCAGGGCGACTGCCCTGCAGATCCAGGCGCTAAATGCGAGCGAGGTTTCTTTTGTCATCACCGGCGCTTCTTTGGGTCGGGATGGTGATGAAGACCGAGCCTGTGG
>JBLRWR010000277.1:0-959 GCA_047921135.1 Candidatus Brevefilum sp. | reverse complement strand
GCCATGCACGATCAGCCTGGTTAACCTACCTTCGTTCATTAAAGGAGCAACAATGCCCGAAAATTTTTCATTACGCTGTTATTGTTTTATTGACCGCATGCAGGCGCAGTACTCCGCCTTTGTCGGCACAGTCACCCAGGGTGACCTGCCTGTAGAGGGGATGGCTTCGCTTTATGTTGAAATGGCGCCTGGGAACGAGGTTTTCCGGGTGGTAGATATCGCCGTCAAGGCCACCGAAGCCAAGCCCGGCGCGCAGATCGTCGAACGCGAATTTGGCATGTTCGAGGTACACTCCCTCAACCAGGCAGCCGTGCTGGAAGCCGGCCAGGTTGTCCTGGACCGCCTTGGCCTCAAAAAGGAAGACCGCATCAAACCCCAGGTCGTCTCCTCCCAGGTGATCACCCGGGTCGATTCCTATCAGGCCCAGCTGTTGAACCGTTTTCGCCGCGGCAGCATCCTCGTACCCGGAGAAACCCTGCTGGTATTGGAATGCGCCCCGGCAGCTTACATCAATTACGCCTGCAACGAAGCGGAAAAGAAAGCCAATATCAAGATCATCCACATTTCTTCTGTGGGTCGGTTTGGCCGCATGTGGCTTTCAGGCACTGAAGCAGAAATTGTCACCGCCAAGAATGCTGCCATCCAGGCCCTTGAAGCCCTGGAAGGCATCCCCGGCTGATCCAACCCCGCGCCACGGATAGGAGCTGTTTATGAGCAAACAATTCTACACAGAACGAGATATCGAAGACCTGGCTGCCCGCGGGGTGTTCACCCTCGCAATGGGCGATGATGTCGTCCTGACGGAGCTGGCCTTTGAAAAGGCAGGGCAATTGGGCATCAAACTGATCCAGCCGCATGCCCTACCGCCTGCCGCGCCGGTTCGGCCCTACCTCTCCCAGCCGGTTGCGCCCGCCCCATCCAGTCCTTGCGCCAAAGCAGAAACACCGCTCAAATCGGAC
>JBLRWR010000276.1:0-1041 GCA_047921135.1 Candidatus Brevefilum sp. | reverse complement strand
GCGGATGGCCTAAACCAACTCAAATTAGGCATAAATCGCGGCGACGCGGGGGACCCGTTCCCCGGCTCGACCACCAATCGCACCTTCAATTACAGCTCAACCCCCAACAGCCGGCTGTATAGTGGCGCAGACAGCCTGGCGGCGGTGACCAATATCAGCAATTGCGCCACAACGATGACCGCCAATCTGACCTACAGCGGGGTCTCCGTCCCCGCCGCGCCGACTGGCGTGGCGGCCAGCGACGGGATCTATACAGAAAAAGTGCGGGTGTCGTGGACCGCCTCCAGCGGTGCGACCTATTATCAGGTGTTCAGAAATACCAGCAGCAGCCATTCCGGCGAGACCACCCTCACCAGCAGCATTGGTAGCAGCCCATATGATGACACATCGGCTGCTCCCGGGCAGACCTATTATTATTGGGTCAAAGCCTGCAATTCGGCCGGGTGTTCGGGGTATTCAGCCTACAACACAGGCTATAGAGCCGTGAGCATCCCTTCTGCCCCGACCGGGGTGGCTGCCACGGATGGGACATACCATGATAAAGTGCGGGTGTCGTGGAATACCTCCAGCGGCGCGACGAGTTACAGAGTCTACCGAAACACCAGCGGAAGTTCTCCTGGCGAAGGGGATCTGCACGCCACCCCAACTGGCAGCCCGTATGACGATTATGATGTCGTTTTTGGACAGCTGTATTATTACTGGGTCAAAGCCTGCAACACCGCCGGGTGTTCGGTATTATCTGCAGTAGCCACGGTGCAGCTTGGCGTAGCCAGCAGTTTAGACATCTACCTCCCGTTGATCATCAAGGGCGATGTGTCAAGTCCGCCCAGTGGCGGTATCGTCAACGGCGGGTTTGAACAGGGGTCCGTGGGCTGGACGCAGTATTCATCCAATGGTTGGGAACTAATTACCTACTACGGAGCCGGTTTTCCACACAGTGGTTCCTGGGCGGCCTGGCTGGGTGGTGATGATGATGAAACCTCCCGAATATCACAAACAGTGAACATCCCAGTCTCTCAACCCTATCTACATTTCTGGTAT
>JBLRWR010000275.1:0-1137 GCA_047921135.1 Candidatus Brevefilum sp. | reverse complement strand
GCCTGGTAGATGCCGCTCGCCCCGAGGGTGTGGCCGCGCGCTTTGAGCCCGCCAAAGGTCCCCAGCGGGAGCTGGCCGTTCAGCCCGATCACCTCGGGTTTACCCAGCAGCCAGCCCTGGCCTTGGGCGGCAAACCCTGCCGCTTCGAGGGACAGCACGGCATGCAGGGTGGTGGCGTCGTGTAATTCAAAGAAGTCCGCCTCCCCGGGCAGGATTCCTGCAGCCTGGCAGGCGCGTTCTACGCTCAAGCGGGCTGCGTCCCAGATTAAGGGCAGGTGGCGGTCATGAATGGAGAGCGTGTCTGTGACCAGGCTGGAGCCAATCACGCTGACGGGAGGCTTACCCCAGCTTTCTGGCAGGTGGTCTCTGCGGGTGAGGAGCACTGCCGCCGCGCCATCCGCATAGGGGGCGATATCAAACAGATTAAAGCCGTCATTGGTTCTGGCGGCTTTCAGGTAGTCACCCGGGCGCAGCGGACGCTGATACAAGGCGTTGGGGTTAGATGCGGCATTGGCATGGGCGTTCTCAGGGAAACCGCCCAGCGCATCGCGGTCTACCCCATAATCGATCAGGTAACGGTGGAACAGCAGCTCTGCCACGCTGACGGGGGTTAGCCCTTCGGCGGCTTCATAATCTGCATCCAGCATATGGGCGATCAGCGCTTCGGCCTCCGCCCCAATCACATCGGTGACCTTCTCCACCCCCACTGCCAATGCAGTCCTGACCGCTCCAGAGCGTACGGCCAGGTAGGCCATCCGCAGGGCGGCCCCACCGGAAGCATCCGCTGCCTCAACGGTGACGCCTTCAACGCCTACCAGGCCGACCTCTTCGGTCAGCAAGGCGCCCAGATTGGCCTGCCGCGCAGCAGAGACCCCCAGCATATTGCCGATATACATCACCTCGGGGACCAGCCCGCCCGCATCTTTGCGCGCAGCCAGGATGGCCTCAGTGGCCAGCTGGCGTAAGGACCGCTCCCAATGTTCGCCTACCGGGGTTTGGCCAATACCCGCCACGATCACATCTTCAGGGTTTCTATCCATTACCGGCCTCATTTCATGGCGATCTTCCCGCGCCAGCGGGCGTAGGTGGCGTAGTCAATCTCTGTGCGGCGGGCGATGTAGGCCTGGGTACTGGGTG
>JBLRWR010000274.1:0-1146 GCA_047921135.1 Candidatus Brevefilum sp. | reverse complement strand
CGGTATCCTTGAGGTGTTTCAAGATCAGTGCGTCCTGGGGATCCAGCGCCAGCAGGTAAGCCCGAATGCGGGTGATGCGGGTTGGTTCACCTGCGGCGGTTTGGCCGGGCAGGAGGTTGGTATCGGGCTGTTCCTCTTCGATGATATCGACCACTAAGGCAGTCACATCCAGACGCTGCATGGCGTCCACCGTAAAGGTGCGCGTTAAGGGTTCGGGTACTTCGCCGGTTTCCGGGTCTGGTTCTTCATCTGAGGGAATTTCCACGGTAAAAGAGGCGAAAAAATCGACAATGTCGCCGCGCTGGACGATGTTTTCGCGGCTCATCAGGTCCTCGGCGGGAAAGGCGTACAGGATATGGTCATCGCTGAGGATGAAACTGAGGTCCTGGTTGTTGTTGGTCGGGTCGGCCAGGTTGTGCGAGAGCACCATCTGCCCCTGGACGAGGTCGGACTTGATGATTTTGCCAACGGCACCATCCAAAGAAAAGAGGGCTGTTCGTGGGGCCATTTCTTCGGGGATGGTGGCCAGTTGTACGTCGCCTTCGCTGATGCGGTCACCTAAGAAAAGGTCGCGGGTGACCACCACGACGTCTGTGGTGATGATTTCCTCTTCAGCGCCCTCCAGGGTGGGCGCCTGCCCCGCCTGGAAGGACTGGATCAGCAGGTAGCTGGCAAATATTCCGACGGCTACCAGGATTACACCGGCAAGGATGATGAAGATGGCTTTGCTTTTTGTAGACAATGAAGACCTCCTCGTTTGTTTTGTTGTGAGGTGCTATTCGGATAAGGAAATGATACAGTTGCCGAGGTTGATTTCACATGGATTTGTATCATCTGGTGTCAATTCAATGTAATTTGTGATAAAGAACCCTTCGATAATATTGGGCTTGTCATCCAATCCATCCACATTATTGTACATATAATCATAACCGGCACACCGATTCTGACTGGTGGAAATACAGGAGATATAAAAGGGGGCAAAATCAAGGATATGATAGTTGTCTTTTCCGCCGCGAATAGCGGAGTAATCGTCACCCCAGGCAGGTTCGGGAGGCCAGGGGTATGCATGCGCTGTATCGACACAGGCGGTATCCACTCTTGGGTCACCCTGACATAGATGATTGAATACAGGCAATAAATCGACAC
>JBLRWR010000273.1:0-1217 GCA_047921135.1 Candidatus Brevefilum sp. | reverse complement strand
GCCTCGGCCCAATCTGTGGCGTCATTGAGGATAAAAACTGCCTCAAACCAAACCTCCTGATTTTTTAGCAGGGGGACATCCAGCGGAGAATAACTAAGGGAAAACTCACCTGGTTGTTGGATGTTATTAAGATTCCAGCTGGTTTTTGCCAGGATTTTACCTTCAGATTTGATCAAACCGATACAATCAAGATGATCAAGCCCGATAAAATCGTAACGGTTGTTGAATGTGATTTGTTGTCCCTGTAAATCAAGGCCTATTAAGCTCACGGGCTGGTGCCAGTAAGCCAGTTCAAATAGCCCTGGGTGGGGTTCGCGGTCTGGATTTACCAATCCGTTGATGCAGAAGTTGCCATCATTGGGTGCGTCTCCGTAATCTCCACCGTAATAAAAGGTGGAGGTCCCTTTTACTGATGCATGGCGAAGGCCCTGATCAACCCAATCCCAAACGCAACCGCCGATCAAGCGTGGGTGCCGGCGGATAAGTTCCCAGTATTCGCGTAGGTTACCGGGGCTGTTGCCCATCGTGTGGGCATATTCACACATGAAGAAGGGACGCGGATCGTTATCCGGATTTTCACCTGCGGTCTGAACTGCTTTGGTGCCGGGGTACATTTCACTAACGATGTCGACGGCATCTGCCGTGCCAGCGCCCTCATAATGGATCGGCCGGGAGGGGTCAGCCGCGTGGATGAAATCCGCCATCGCCTGATGGTTTTTCCCGAAGCCAGATTCATTGCCCAATGACCAGATGATGATGGATGGGTGGTTCCTGTTGGCATCAACCATCCGTTTAGCCCGGTCCAGAAAGGCTTGCTCCCAATCGGGTGAGTTGGACAGGGCTGACCAATCGCCAAGAGGTTGAAAGCCATGGGTCTCGAGATCCGCTTCGTCGATCACATACAGGCCGTGACGATCACACAACACATACCAATACGGGTGATTGATATAGTGTGAGTTGCGCACCGTATTGATATTATGCTGCTTCATTAAGCGGATATCCTGTTCCATGCGCGCTTTTGAGACCGTCCAGCCCGTGTCGGGGTCAAATTCATGCCGGTTGACGCCCTGCAGCGTGATGGGGCGGCCATTGAGCCATAATTGCTGGTCCGCAATGTGAATGCGTCGAAATCCGATCTCAAAACCAACCACTTCCAATGTCGTACCGTTAGGGTCCAGGGTCTCGACGCACAGTGAGTACAGGTGCGGCGTTTCTGC
>JBLRWR010000272.1:0-1308 GCA_047921135.1 Candidatus Brevefilum sp. | reverse complement strand
ACCAACGATCACATTGCCGTGCAGCGTGCCTGCCACCAAAATACCCTTGCCCTTCTCCGTCGGAGTCGGGAAGATCACTGTGGGCTGGGTCAGCTGGAAATCGGCTTTGTCGAGGATCACATATTCACCCCGCCGCGGATGGATCACAAATTCAGGGCGTACGCCAGCCTGGTGCATGACCTCATCCGCAAACAGCCCGGCCGCATTAACCGCCCAGCGGCAGTTAAAATCACCCCGATTGGTGCGCACACCCACAATTTTTGTGCCCTCCATCAGGAATTCCTCAAAGGCTGTCTCCCGCAGCAGCTCCACGCCATTTATTACAGCGTTTTCTGCCGCGGCAACCGTGGCGGCGAAGGGGTCCCCGATCGCGCCGGTGGGCGCCCATAATGCCGCAACCGCATCGGGGCGGATGAGGGGCTCACGCTGGCGCATCTCTGCGCCGTCGATGATCTCAATCTCCGGTACACCGTTCTGCTTACCACGCTCCAGCAGCTCTTCCAGCACAGCCACGTCGTCTTCACTCACCGCCACCACGTAATCGCCACAACGGCTGTACGCGATGCCCAGTTCCTCAGACAACCCGGGCCACATCTCCACCGCCATCATATTGGTGAGGGCCTTGTTCGAGCCGGGTAGGGCGTCATAACCTGCATGCAGGATGGCCGAATTGGCCGAGCTGGCGCCCATGCCCACATCGACCTCTTTTTCAATTAACAATATGTCCAGCTGATACTTTGAAAGAAAACGCGCCACCATACTGCCAACGATACCAGCGCCAATAATGATGACATCGTATGATTTGGGCATAAAAACCTCCAGATCAATATAGTTCGCCCGGTGATGATAACGCCTCCAATTATACTCATGTTACCCTTTACGTCCATGACATTAAAAGGGAAAAGTGACCCTTGTCTGCGATTTTGGTCACAGGGGTCACATTTTTTTGGATACACAATCAGGGGGCAATGGTGATCTGCACGCTGTCCAGGATCGCATCCACACCCACATAGCCAGATGGCTGCCGAATGATCAGCCGCATATCCCGCTGGCCCGTCACCGGCGGGAAGACCAGGGGGACTTCAAAATCCATGGGCTGGCCGGGCGTTTCCACGGCCAGTTGCTTGCTGATGATAGCGCCGCCGCGTTCGGTGAGCAGCTCAAAGACAAGCGGGAAGTCATTGATCGGCGTGACCGTCCCGGTGATCAGCAAGGGTGAGGTTTGAATCACCATCCCGGGTTCAGGATGCGCGATGGTCAACCAGGGTTCTGGAGTGGTTTGAGGTTCAAAGACCGCCTCCCCTTCCC
>JBLRWR010000271.1:0-1352 GCA_047921135.1 Candidatus Brevefilum sp. | reverse complement strand
GGGGGCTGCTCTGGGTGCGGTCATTGGCATTGAGCGGGAGCGGAGCGATCAGCCCGCTGGCCTGCGGACTCACATGATCCTGGTGATCGGCGCTACCCTGGCCATGGTGTTATCCGTCAATTTGGGGTATCTCTACGCCCGGGAGGGGACGCCCTCGGACCCGGCACGCCTGGCTGCCCAGGTGGTCTCCGGGATCGGTTTTTTAGGCGCCGGCGCGATCTTACGCTCTGGTTTTACGGTCAAAGGCCTGACGACGGCGACGTCACTGTGGACCATGGCCATCGTTGGCTTAATGGTGGGCGCCGGTTATTACCTGATCGGTGTGATCGCCACGGCAATGATGCTGATTGTGCTGACGCTCTTGAACTTGTTGGAAAAACGTTATGTGCGCACTTCGGTGTCGCGCTTTATTCAAATTGAGGCGGACTATCATAAAGGGGTGGTCAAGTCTGTTCGGAAAATCATCACCAAGTTTGCGGATGACCTGATCAGTTTTACCATCCAAAAGCATATTAAGAGCAAGCGTTTGCGCATCCAGGCGGTTATGCGTGTCTCACGCGATCAAAATTTGGAGGAATTGATCGAAAATATTTCAGAAATTGATGGGGTGCGCAATTTAAAGGTGGAATAAGCATCACCCTGCTTCAAGCGCCTGGCAGCCGAGACAAAGAACCCAAGGCCGCCAGGAGCTTTGTATTTAACTGGAAAGATGTCAATTATGGGTGTTATTAGGTTTATGTACTACCATTCTCCTGCATAAGCAACCCGGTAGGGCTGGTTAGCGGTTGAGGTGAGTTGGTAGCGCAGTTCGATCAACTGCCGTAAATGCAGCAAGTCATGCGCCAGCCAGGAGGCCAGCATGTCACCCGCTGAGAGGGTCCCCCAATCTTTGGCCACGGCTGAGTCCCAATCTGGTGCCGTCAGCCCTGCCAGCCATGCCAGGGACTTTTCCCGTTCCCCTTCAAAGCGGAGCACGGATTCTTCGAAATTCGCATCGTTATAATGGCGTTGGGTCACCCAGCCCATGGGGTCGATCTCCGGTAAGGGCTGATCCGGAGTAGACAGGATATGCTCCAGGTTCGCCCTGAAATCGTAAATTTCCTCATCCACCAGGTGATTGAGGACTTCTACTACAGACCAGCTCTCCATGTCAGGCTTCCAGCGGGCTGCATCTGGGGTTAAACCCGCCAGCAGGGCAGCAATAGCCTGCCCCTGGGCTTTGAGTTGAATGCGTGCGTTGTGAAGCTCCATCAGACCTCCAAATTAAGCAGCATCTGTGATCTTGCTGATCAACGCAGGGAGCTGACCCATATGCTCAAGTGCATAAAATCCGTTTTGAGCGGTATCAAACC
>JBLRWR010000270.1:0-1405 GCA_047921135.1 Candidatus Brevefilum sp. | reverse complement strand
GGGTCAGGGATCACCGTCGGCGTGGGATTCAACAGCTGAGAAACCTGGGTGCTGAGCATATTGTTGACATTTTGCACCGGGGATAAGGCCGAATCTGTCGTGCGGGTGATCGTAATCACCAAGAAAATTGCTGATGTTATCACGGTAACCAGCAAAACCAACAATAAAATCCCCACCAAGCTTAATCCATTTTTCTTCTCATCCATAGCCTTAATACCAACCTGAAATTTGAAATTGTTGTCAGGATAAGTCTACCATATCAAACTGGAATGATATCAATATCAAGAAATACGAGCATTGCTTTTCGAGAAAATATTTGTTTCATAGGCGGTCAACATAATAAGCGGTTGAGTGGCCCCAACCGCTTTTTTGCGTTTTTTCTTTTTCCTACACCCCGCGATTCATATCTCCCGCTGGTACACCCGGTGATTCTTATAAAACCGCACACCCAGGTTCTTCAAATCCTTGCGCATTTGCTCAGCGGTCTCTGCCACCTGCGTCAGCTCAGAATGGATGAACTGTGTGTTCTGGTGCATCGACTTTTCCAGCTCTGCATACATGATCGCGTTTCCGCCCAAGCCCTGGTACTCCGGCAGGATGCCCACGCCGTTGAACGAGATCCAGTTGGTGCGCTTGATCTCGACCAGTAACCGCAGAATTTCAATAGGGCCTAGTTTGCCCTTATTCTTTTGCATAGCCGCCGAGACATCCGGGAACGGCAAAACAAATCCCACCACGTCCTCATCCTTGACAATGATCTTGATCAGGTCCGGGTCAACGATGGTCATCACATTATCCACCACAAAATCAATCTCTCGCTGGGTCAGGGGGTAGTATTCCCAATTATTAACAAACGCATCGTTGTAGGCCTGCCCAATCTTATCAGCCCAGCGTTTGAGATCCCGTTTATTCTTAAAACTCAACACCCGGAATGTGCCGCGTTTCTTGGCAATACCTGCCGCTTTGCGGGCTTTAGCCGGCAGCTGGAATTCTTGTGGATTAACATAACTGGAGACAAAATCAACAATTTTTGTGAAGCCGAGGTTTTCCACCAGGTCTCGATAGTAGGGATAGTTATAGTTCATCATGTTCATCATCTGGCGGTGTTCAAACCCCTCAACCTGGATGCCATAACCGTCCAGCGGTCCGAAACCCTTGGGGCCGACCAGCTTGTTCAACCCACGCTCACGAGCCCAGTCAAACACCGTCTCGAAGAGTGCATTGGCCACTTCCTGGTCGTTAATGCTCTCAAACAGATAGAACTCGGCATCCTTGGCGTCGTGATACACGTTGAAGGGTTTGTTCTCCAGCGCAGCAATCCGGCCCACAAGCTTACCGTCCTGCTCAGCCACGAAGAATTCCGCCTCTGAGTGCTCGTAATAGGGGTGTTTATCGGGGTTGAGCA
>JBLRWR010000269.1:0-1556 GCA_047921135.1 Candidatus Brevefilum sp. | reverse complement strand
GGCCAGCTCCCGCTGGGGACCTTTGGCGGGCTCAAAGCGCGCGGCCACACCCTCGGGGCGAGCGGCATCTACCAGGCAGTGGAAGCCACACTCCAGCTGCGCGGCCAGGCCGGGCCGAATCAGGTGCCGGAGGCCAGGTTGGGCCTGATCCAGTGCCTGGGCGGGATGGCCTCCACCGCAGCCACGCATGTGCTGGCGGCAGGATAGTGAAGGGTGAGTAGGTCACAGGTATTAGGTAATAGGAAGTAGGTATTAGGTAATAGGGAGCAGGTATTAGGGAGCAGGTACCAGGGAGCAGGTATTAGGTATTAGGGGGATGCTTCCGGGGAGGCTGTATAGTTCTGCTTGTAATTCGTTAACTACTCAATCTGATCTCTCTCCATCGGCCATCTGTGTGCTAAAATGAAGCCTTGAGCCGGCCAACGCACAGAAAAGGAACTTATGGAAAAACCGACCCTCGAATTCATCAATACCCTGGCGGTCAAGGCTGGAGAGATTCTCCTCCACTTTGCCCAGCAGGATTTCACCATCGAACAAAAAGGCCACAGGGACCTGGTGACCCAGGCGGATAAGGAATCTGAGCGCTACCTGATCGGCGCGATCCAGGATGCCTTCCCCCAGCACACCATCGTGGCCGAGGAAGCCGGGGAACTGGCGGGGGATGCAGGCCATCAATGGTTCATCGACCCCCTGGACGGCACGCTCAACTTTTCCCGGGGCGTGCCCTTTTACTCGGTCTCGATTGGCTATGCCTTTGAAGGAAAAATGCAGCTGGGGGTGGTGTATGACCCCACCCGCGCGGAGCTGTTTTGCGCACAGCGCGGCCAGGGGGCAACCCTGAACGGGCAGCCTATCCACGTCTCGCACTTTACCGAGCTGGTCGATTGCATGCTGGTGACCGGTTTCCCCAACGAGGTGGAAAACCCGCCCGACGATAATGTAGCCAATTTTTTCAGTTTTAACAGCCAGGCGCAAACCGTGCGCCGCCTGGGGTCAGCCGCCCTGGACGTGGTCTATGTGGCGGCGGGGCGCCTGGACGGGTTTTGGGAGGTGAGCATCTGCCAGTGGGATATCGCCGCGGGCGGGCTGATCGTCCAGGAGGCCGACGGCGTGGTGACGGATATCTATGGAGGCCCCGATTTTATGAAACAGCCGCCCAGCATCGTGTGCGCCAACCCGGTCATCCATCACAAGATGTTAGATGTGCTGGCGGAGGTGCGGGCGCGGCGGCAAAGCTAACAGAATTGAGCGTTAAAACAACCCCTGGCGTTTTATTACCAGGGGTTGTTTTTGATGTGGAGGTTAGGAATGAAAAAGTGCTATTTTGAAAAATTCTTATCGGGAGGGTGCTCCCGGGGATTTTCCGAAAAATATCTTACGGCGGATTATGAATCTTTGCGCGTGGAGATTCCTAATTACGACCCCCGGGGTTTGATGATGTTGCCAATAATCTGGTTGCGGCAGTTGATTAATTACATGCTTAACCAAAACCCCGGGGGTCTACCAAAGAAAGTTTGATAACATAAGGTCATTCTCATGTTCATAGCGTGCTAGGC
>JBLRWR010000268.1:0-1669 GCA_047921135.1 Candidatus Brevefilum sp. | reverse complement strand
GGTGCTCGAATACGGCGGGTATGACCCGGCGGTCTACTCCGGTTTTGCCGCCGGCATGGGCATTGACCGCAGCACCCTGATGCGCTACCGCATCGACGATATCCGTCATTTTAGGAATAATGATGTGCGGTTTTTGAGGCAGTTTTAGGGATACAGGTAAGAGGTATTCGGAATCAGGTATTAGGTGATTTGGAGAAAGTTGAATGGCTCAGAAAAACCAGGGGTTAGAAAGCTTAGAAATCTGGCGCAGAGCTGTGGATTATGCAGTGGATATGTGTCAGAATGTGATCCCTTTGTTTCCACCAGAAGAAAAGTGGGCGTTGGCCTCGCAATTAAGGAGATCTGTTCAAAGCATCCCGGCGAATATTGCAGAGGGGTATGGACGCTACAATTTTCAGGAGACAATTCACTATTGCTATATTGCTAGAGGCTCAATGGCTGAAACTAAAACACATTTAGTCCTTGCATTTCGAATGGGCTACATTAAGGAAGAGATTTATTTACAATTTCTTGACCAATTAAACGATTTAGGCAAGATGACAAACGGATATGTTGCTCATCTTCGTAAGCAAAAATCAATTAATGGCCTTAAAGAAACCCATGATTCGGATGAGTCCTATCAAATTTGATCATCCTAATACCCAATACCTGATACCTAATACCTTTGACACAGAGGAAATGAGGAAATTATGAAACTACCCCTTTCTTGGCTAAACGATTACGTAAACATTGACGACCTGGACATCGAATCCCTGGCAAAGGTGATGACGATGGTCGGGCTGGAGGTGGAGGAAATCCGCCTGGTGGGGCTGGCGATGCCCCCGGGTGAGCAGCACGAGTTCAAATATACCGGCCTTTCCTGGCCGGCGGACAAATTCGTGGTGGCCCAAGTTGATGAAGTCCTGCCCCACCCCAACGCAGACCGCCTGGTGCTCTGCCGAGTCCAGGATGGCACAGGAGAAATTATCGTCCTGACCGGTGCACCTAATTTGTATCCCTACAAAGGCCAGGGTCCCTTAGCTCAGCCCCTGAAGGTGGCCTATGCCCGTGAAGGCTCAGTGCTCTACGATGGGCACCAACCCGGCCGAAAGCTGATGACCCTCAAAAAAATGAAGATCCGCGGCGTTGAATCCGCCTCGATGATCTGCTCAGGAAAAGAGCTGGGCATCTCGGACGAACATGAAGGCGTGATCATCCTGGACGACGATGCACCCACCGGCATGCCCCTGGCCGACTATATGGGTGATGCCGTTTTCGACGTGGACACCCTACCCAATATGGTGCGGGATGCCAGCGTGCTGGGCATGGCCCGTGAGGTCTCGGCAGCGCTGGGCAAACCCCTCCGGGAACCGGATGCATCTCTTGAGATGACCGGGGCGCCCATACAAGGGCGGGCAGCAATCGAGATCAAAGACCCCGAGCTAAACCCGCGCTTTGTGCTGGGTCTTCTTGAGGGAGTCTCCGTCCAGCCCAGCCCGTACTGGGTACGGCGGCGGCTGAATTTGGCGGGCATGCGCCCCATCAACTGCATCGTGGATGCCACCAATTACGTCATGCTCGAGCTGGGAGAGCCTCTGCATGCCTTTGACTACGACTTCCTCATGAAAAGGGCCAACGACGGGTATCCCACCATCATCACCCGCACCGCCCACCCCGGCGAGACGCTGAC
>JBLRWR010000267.1:0-1743 GCA_047921135.1 Candidatus Brevefilum sp. | reverse complement strand
TTACCTGGTGCCAATTACCTGGTGCCAATTACCTGGTGCCAATTACCTGGTGCCAATTACCTGGTGCCAATTACCTGATTCCAAATTCCTGATTCCAAATTCCTGATTCTATATACCCCACTCACACACCTCACACCAGCCGCTTCTTCCCTCGCAGGAAGAAGAAGTAATACATTCCAATCGCGATGATATACATGGTGATCGTACCAATAAAGGGCGGACCGAAGCCGTAGTTGACCTGCATCCATCCGCTGGCCACCGGGCTGAAGGCGCGCCCAAAGCTGTTGACCATGCTGTTCAGGCTGGCCACCATGGCGCGTGAGTCTGCATCCACCTGTTCCATCACAAAGGTCTGGTAAACCGGTGAACTCATGTTCATCAGGGTCAGGCGGATGAAATAGGCCAGGGCGCTCAACCCAAACAGGGGCGAGAATCCCAGCATGATCAGGAAAGGTATTGAGATCGCCTGACTGAAGACCACCACCCGGATCTTGCCAAAACGATCGGCAAAGGCTGGCGCGAGGATCAGGCCGATACCCATTGCTAAAGAACCCCAGGCCATCAGGGTGCCGATGACCGGGTCAGGCTGCTGGTGCACGTTGCTGAAAAAGATGTTCATAAAGGGCATGATCAGACCGGCCCCGATGGAGGTGATGAACATGGGCAGCAGCAGTTTGGTGAGCATACCCGGGTGCTGCCGGGCATAAGCGATCGGTGCAAAGGCAGAGCGGTTCTCTGTGGCCAGTTTATTGCGCCTGAGCATCAGGCGCGGAATGGCCGTGGCGATCACCAAAACCCCAGCCATGCCAATCGCCCACGCATACGCGGTTGAGCTGACTGCCGGAACATCAAAAATGCCGCCAAACCAGGAGGGCAGGTAGCCGCCCACCCAGTCACCGGCAGAATAGGCAGCCATGCGCAGCCCTGAACCTATGCTGAACAAGTAGGTGCGCTCTTCTTCACCGCTGTTTTCCATCATAAAGGGACCGCTGACCACGGCGCCCAGGCTGGACCCAAATCCCATCAGGATGTTGGTGGCAATCAGGATGGCTGTAGAAGGGAAGATCACCATTAGGAGGATGGATGCGCCCGTTATCAGCGCTGCCACAACCAGGGAGAATTTCCGCCCTAAGCGATCCGCCATATAGCCCATGGGTAGGGCGGAAATCAGCACCGTCATGCTGCTGACGGTCGAGAGTAAACCCATGAAGGTTTCATCATAACCCAGGCTGCGCAAGAAGAAGTTGAACAGGATGCGGTGAATGCCGAAACCTGCCCCATAGATCATGATGCTGATTAAGTATTTGCGCGCATTGGGGCTGAAGGCGCGCACTCGCTTAATATAGGTTTTAACCACACCCTCTGAGGTGGATGGTTCTCTTTTTGGAGGTGTCAAATGTTATTCCCCTGATAAGAAAGCTTGCAAGTGGTGAATGGTGGTATTCACACCGCCCATGCGGAGGGCATAGCGGCGTTCTGCTTTAGGCGAGACGGTCACACTGACCAGTCCGGCCAGGCGCAGGTTTTGCAGGTGATGGATCACCGTTGGCGGACGTAAGCGCAGGATATTGGCCAGTTCGCTGGGTGTCGAGGGGCCATTTTCGCGCAGGTAATACAGGATCCTCAGGCGGGTGGGGTCAGCGATGGCTTTGAGGGCATTTAAAAGCTCATCCGGCACCAGCTCGCCCGGGATAAGGGCTGTGCCCTCCGGGCGGGCGCCGAACAGGATGATCCCTGTTTCCT
>JBLRWR010000266.1:0-1776 GCA_047921135.1 Candidatus Brevefilum sp. | reverse complement strand
CAACCGGTTGTAAGCAGCTGGCGCATGCAGGCGTCCACCACGGGATAACCGGTTTGGCCGTTTTGCCAGGCCGCCAGGTCATCCGGGGCATGGCGCCAGGGGATGCGCTGGTAATCCTCTCGAAAGGGGCGTTTGAGCACATGGGGGAAGTGATACAGGATGGCGGTGTAGAATTCACGCCAGATTAATTCGTTGGTCCAGGTCTGGATCTCGGCCCGGGCGGCATCCGTTTGGGCCTTCAGACGGGCGATGTGGGCGTTGGCCATGGCCTCACGGGCGGAGACCAGCCCGAAGCGCAGGTAGGGAGAAAGGCGCGAGGTGCCCTCCAGGTCAAGGCGGTTGCGCTGACTGTCGTACTGCCGGATGGCTTGGTCGGTGAAGGCTGTTAAACGCCCTAGGGCCGCCTTGGGGGTGGCCGGAAACCCCTCTGGCGGTGCCGCTGTTGGGAGACTGAGGGACTCTAACCCGGGGGGCAGCGGCGGAAGGCGTGCTGGCGTGGGCAGGCAGTCCGCCGGGGTGGGTAGGGGGTGCCCTAACCAACTATTCTTGTAAGGTGTGTAAACGATATAGGGGTCGCCATCCGCTTTGAGGATGGACTCAGGATGCTGAAAGACCACGCCAGGGTAGCGTTTGAGGTCCAGCACTTCCGCTACGGCAGCATCGCGCTGGCGGGCAAAGGGGCTGAAATCTTCGTGGGTATAAACCACCGCGCTGTCCAGCTCTTCAACCAGGGCTTGCAATGCAGGCAGAGCAGGCCCCTGGCGGAGGATCAACCGGCTGCCCAGTGCTTTGAGCTGGCGGTCAAGCTCTGCCAGCGCGGAAAGCAGAAACGCGCGCCGTTTGGGCGCGGCAGCATCCATGAGTTCGGGTTCGATGATGAACAGGGGGAGGAGCTGATCGGCGCCCTGCAGGGCAGCCTCCAGGGCCTGGTTGTCGTGCAGGCGAAGATCGCGGCGGATCCACCAGATATGGGTATGGCTCATAGGTTATCCTTTAGATTAATTATAACCATACTACGGGTTGACCGTTCATCAATTTGTATAGACATTGCCGATCAAATAAATGTATAATGTTGGTGGGTGCAGGTCTGATTAGGCAAAACGGACTTGATTACCATGCTGTTAAGCCGTATATATTTCATTTATCAGACTAAGATACTGCGTATTTACAGTATAGTAAAAGGCCGCATAATTAATAGTTAGGAAGATAATTGAATGTGTATTGGAATTTAAATATAGTTATATACTCAATCAAAATGTATAGGAGGAAAAAATGGCAGAATACTCATACACTACCGTTCCAGGAAAATTGAAGGAGTTCCTCAGTAAAATTCGGGAAATGGGAGTACCATCCAAAGTAACCACAAGATGGATGGAATCTGTCGGTTTTAAATCCAAGAATGACCGTAGCATGATAGCTGTCCTTCAGCAAATTAGGTTTATAGACGGGTCTGGAACTCCAATAGAACTATGGTCTAAATATCGTGGCTCAAACTATCGTCAAGTTCTTGGAGAAGGGATTGTAGAAGGATATGCTGGTTTATTTGCAATGTATCCTGACGCGAATGTACGCAGCAATGAAGAATTAGAAAATTTTTTCAGCACAAAATCAACTGCTGGAAAGCAAGTGATTTCTAAAACAGTAAGTACCTTTAAAACTCTCTGCGAATTAGCCGATTTTAGTTCTGCTTCACGTAAACCCCAGCAAGCCAGGACCGAGGTAGCTGAAGTAATTGATAAAATTCCAGAACAATCAGATTTAATTTCGAAAACTTCT
>JBLRWR010000265.1:0-1818 GCA_047921135.1 Candidatus Brevefilum sp. | reverse complement strand
GGATCGGGTAATAATGGGGGGGATACCGTCATTGCGCTGACCTGGCTGGCAAAGTGGGGGGCAAGGACAACGGCGTTTCTCCTCAAGAAAAGGGAAGGCGACCCCTTAGTTGCAGATTATCTTGATCATGGCGGCGCAGTAGTCGATTTGTCTGAGAATAAGCATCTGGATGTATTTCAGGCTGCCCTGATCCCGGGCACGGTGGTTTTAGATGGTATTTTGGGGACAGGGCTCAGGCTGCCCCTGAGGGGCTCTTTGCGTGGAGTGATGGCAAACATACGCAAACAGCTAGAAAACCGCCCAGATGTGCTTGTAATCGCCGTAGATTGCCCGTCAGGTGTGGATTGTGATACCGGTGAAGTCTCAGATGTGACATTTTCGGCTCATCACACCCTGGCCATGGCTGCTATGAAAAAGGGCTTATTAGCTCATCCTGCTCGTGCCTATGCCGGCGAGTTGCATTATATTGATATTGGGATTGAAGACCCCTCAGTTTATATTGCAGAGGAAATGCCGGTATTGGTTGACCAAACATTAGCTGGCAGCTTGTTTCCTGAGCGGCCGGATAGCGGTCATAAAGGTACCTTTGGCACCTGCCTGGTCATCGCAGGAAGTTCGCCTTACACTGGCGCAGCGTATTTAGCGGGTAAGGCCGCTTATCGGGCTGGTTGTGGATTGGTCCATATGGGAGCGCTAAAAGATGTTCACCGAAGTTTGTCTGGACGTTTGATCGAAGCCGTATGGACCATTTTGCCGGACATAGGTGGTGCTTATGACCCGCAGGGTCTGAATGCAGTGCGTGATGGAATTCAAAACGCCTCTTCGGTTGTCATCGGTCCTGGATGGGGTTTGAGTGATCAAAATTGTGATTTTCTGAATAAGCTGCTGGGAACCATCCCGAAAAAGACACCCCTCGTCATCGATGCAGATGGGTTGAAATTGTTGGCCAAACTCGAAAAATGGTGGACCTTGCTGCCCGAACAAACGATCCTGACACCGCACCCTGGCGAAATGGGGGTGCTAACCGGGTTAGAGGTGGCCGAGGTTCAAGCGAATCGATGGCAATTGGCGCAAGAGTATGCAAAACGATGGGATGTTGCATTGGTGTTAAAAGGGGCCATGACGGTTATTGCCAGCCCTCAGGCGAGCTTGTTTGTCAATCCCGTCAGTGATGCTGCACTGGCTACAGCGGGCAGCGGTGATGTGTTGACCGGTCTTATTGGGGGATTTTTAGCACAGGGTGTTTCACCAATCCAGGCTAATGTATTGGGCGTGTGGGTGCATGCAGAGGCAGGGATTCTGGCGCGAAAAACCTTGGGCATGGGGCAAAGCGTGACAGCCCTGGATATTCTCAATCACATTCCTGAAGCTTTATTAAAAACGAAAAAGGCTGGTTTTTAAGCCAGCCTCTGTTTGGTTAAGGTGTGAATTAGCTTTCTGCGGGTGTTTCTTTGGGTTCGACGGTTTTGACGAGTTTCTCACGGCCTTCTTCCAAAGCCTGTTCACCTTTTTTGATGACCTCATCAGCTTGTTGTTTTGCTAATTTTGCCCACTCTTCGGTCATGTGTTTGGCATCTTCCAATGCTTCTTCAGCATGCAGACGGGCTTCTTCAACAGTCTCCGCTGCACGATCTCGCAGCTCAATTGCTTTGGTTTGAATCAGTTCGCGAGTTTTATCACCTGATTGCGGCGCGAAAAGCAACGAAACCGCTGCACCGGTGAGCCCACCAACGATAAAACCAATTAAAAATGCACCAAATTCATTATTATCTGACATGTCTTTCTCCTTTATTATAGTTTGTACGTTTTTAATATGTA
>JBLRWR010000264.1:0-1871 GCA_047921135.1 Candidatus Brevefilum sp. | reverse complement strand
GGGTGTTCGCCGGATGATGACAGCTCCCACACCGGCAGGTCGGATGTGGACGCTCCCCTGGAAGCAAAGGAAGCCTTTATCGATTACTATCTTGACCTGGCAGAATCCGGCGGAGAGGCCGAGGTGGCCGGGATGGGCATTGCCTATCTGGGCGGGATCCGTTATGAGTTGGCTGAGATTCAATTGAAAGATGCCGAGGGAGATGACCGCTATCAGCTGCGGTTGCGCGCCTCGGGCACAGAGCCGATTAACCGGGTGTATGTCGAGAGCAAAGACCCCCTGCAGGGCAAGGTGATCATGGATGCAGCCCTGGCGAAGCTCGAGGACCTGACCATCGAGGAAATTACCAGGGCATACAGCCAGTGGCGCCTGGTGGACATTCTCTCCCAGACGCGGTTCACCGAAAAGACCCGTCAGGCAGTTGAGGGCACGATCGCCGAGCGAGATTGGCCGGTTGAGGAAGTCAGGGCTAAGTTGGTGACCCTGATGGCTGCGCTGGAAGCGCGCAACCGCAAGATCGCCGCAGTCTGGCTGGAGGCTTTGTCGTAGACGGATGGTTTGGTGGCAGTCCCCCAACCTGTAACAGAGATTCCCGAGGGACTTAACCTTATCAAAGGGTGCGCACAATCGAGGTGCGCACCTATTATTTAATATCGGTGCGCTGAACCCTCTTACTAAGTGTACGTGCTCAGGAATATTCCTTTTAGCTGATTCCCTCAGCCCGAAGGGCAAGATACAGCCAGCGGAGTGGGATCAGCTACGACTTCTCACTCCCCCGTGATAATGATCAAATTCCGGCTGCTGAAGGCGTAGATCCCTGGGGGGACGGGAGCGCTGTCGAGCAGGTGATCCCGCAGGGCAAAGGCAAACGCGCTCTGGTCCACGAGGCGGTCATAGGGGTCAAGCTCAACAAATGGCTGATATTGCGCGGCCAGGTAGCTGACCCGTTCCATATCCAGTTTCACCTGGGGCCAATCGTTGCGGGGGAACAGGATCGGGTGGTTGGCCAGCAGGATGAGCTCATCGGGCAATTCCGGCAGTAAGGCCTGCAAATCCTTCAGGAACAGGAAGGGGTAGGCTTCGTTCCGGTCTTCGAAGGCGCTGTTGGCTTCGGCATGGACAACGCGCGGTGAAAAGCGGGTAGAAGCATCGCGCACCGCCACCTGGACGTAGGCTGTGCCGCCGGCGGGGATCGACGCAATGGGGACGTTGTCACCCGGTGTACCGCCCAGCACAAGCTGCATGGGCTGCAGCTCTCCGTTGAACTCATGGGCTACATTCAGGTAATAGACGGTGATCGTCTCCCCTTGGAAGTAAAAGTTGCGCTGGTGGATGCCGCGATCCAGCAGCTGAAAGGCCATAAATGCCCACAGGTCATTGACCTCGCCCAGGAAGTTATAGCCGAGCTGTGTGACATGGAAATAAGACCAATCAACCGTTCGGCCGAAGTTATCCTGGTATGGGAACAAGGCCGCCGGCCTTAAAGGCGCCAGGGTAGGTGTGGGCGTTGGGCTGAGGGTTCTGAAGGGTGTGGGGGTGCGGGTGGGCGTGTTGGTGGGCGGCGAGGTGATGGTGAAGGCTGGGGTGGTGGTGTGGGTGGATGTGAAGGTGGGGGTGATCGTGGCGGTGTGGGTGATGGTGGGTGTCAGCGTAATGGTTGCAGTCTCGATCATCTCCCCAGCCCGGTCAGACTGGCAGCCAGATACCAGCCCCAGAATCAGGAGGCAGAGGGTTATCAGCAGGAGGCGTTGAGGCGTGTGGCGCATGGGAGTTTGTTGAGGTGACATGAGGTCAGCGCGGGCGGGTGATGGCGGCGGCGCCGTAACCCACCACCGACGTGGTATCCCCTGTAGTTGATGCGGACGTGTCGT
>JBLRWR010000263.1:0-1872 GCA_047921135.1 Candidatus Brevefilum sp. | reverse complement strand
CTCCCTAATACCTGCTCCCTAATCCCTGCTCCCCACTCTCCATCACCCCAACAATGATGTAAAATGAAAGCAGAGATCCTGTACGACCCCGGATTGACTCACACAACAGAAAGGCGTTCTCATGCCTGAAAACTCAACCCTTCCCCGCTTTGCCGTCCTGCAGCTCTCGGGCTGTGCGGGCTGCGAGGTGTCTCTGATCAACGCCAGCGAATGGGTGGACCAGTACCAGCTGGTGTACATGCCCCTGGTCGTCTCCACACATGCTGTGCCGGAGGATACCGAGGTGCTGCTGGTCAGCGGCGGCGTGCGCAACGATGAGGACATCTACAACCTGCGCCGTGCGGTCGAGATCGTCGACCGGGTCGTAGCGGTGGGCACTTGCGCCATCTCAGGCGGCGTGGCCAACCTGGGTGACCGCGACGAGGTGCGGGCCATGTTCATGGCCGGGCAAGACCGCCATCACCTGCCCCACCTGCTGCCCAAGAGCCACCCCGTCGACAGCTTTGTAAATGTCGACCTATACCTGCCGGGTTGCCCGCCCACACCAGAGCTATTCATGGCCGCCTTGCTTGACCCCGAAAACTACCAGGCCAGCAGCATCGTGTGCGTTGAATGCGGCCGAAAAAAGTTAAAGGACATGCGCCCCCAACACCTGGTGGGCTTCCAGCAGGGGGAGGTGCTGCCCGATATCTGCCTGATCAACCAGGGGTACTTATGCGTCGGCTCCTCGGTGCGCGGCGGCTGCCGGGCCATCTGCACCCGTCCCGGGCATCCCTGTGTGGGCTGCCGGGGACCTTCCAACGCTTATATCGAGAAGGAATCCCAGGTGTGGTTTGACCGGGTGCAAAACGTCTTTGAGCGTATGACGGATATTCCCCCCGAAGAGATCCGGGAGGCGCTGCATACTCCGCAGCTTTCGATGTTCCTGTTCCAGTTCACCGATTACGCCGATGCCAACCGCCCGCCCCGACCGAAAGAGAAGGTGCTCTAAATGGCCATCCTACGCTTTCCCCTCAGCCGAATTGAAGGTCATGCCCGTGTGGAGATGGAAGTCCACGATGGCCAGGTGATGACCGCCCACTTCCAGGCTATTGAAATGCGCGGCTTTCGCTACTTTATGCAGGGCACCCCGGCGGAGCAAATGCCGGTGATCGTGCCGCGCATCTGCGGTGTGTGCTCCACCGCACACCATGTGGCCTCGGTCAAAGCCCTGGAGGATATCTTTGACGTTGAACCGCCCGAACTGGCCAGGGAGATTCGCGAGCTATTGCTCCTGGGGCAGTTGATCCAGAACCAGGCCACCTCGCTGTTCATCTTCACCATGCCCGACCGGGTCGGCGCCAGCAGCCTGTTCCACATGGACGAATCCGAAGCAGACCCCGAGCAGCAGCTCAGCCTGGCCCGGCGCTCGCTGAAGGTGCGCCAGGTTGGCACAAACCTGATCACCCTGGCCGGGGGGCAATTCATCCACCCGGTCAAAGCCGTCATCGGGGGTGTCACCAGCGGCATCCAGCGCGAGCCAGCAGAGGCCATGTTGAAAGACATCGAAGCCCTGCTGCCGGTAGCCTGTGAGCTGTTTGATGAATATTGGGAGATGTCCATGGCCATGGGGGAGCGCATCGGCACCTGGGGCGATGACCAGCCAGCCTATTACATCGCCTCCACCAGCCGCACCCGCCCGCGCTTAGACAGCGACACCCTGCGCGTGCTGGGCCCGGACGGCGTGGAGCGGGCCAGCTTCCCGCCCAGGCTCTTCCGCAGCTACCTGGATTATGAAGACACCGCCTACAGCTACGCCGGGCAGACCAGCTACCAGGGTCAGGTGATGCGCGCCAACAGCCTGGCACGCATGAACCTGGCGCTCTCCATGGG
>JBLRWR010000262.1:0-1969 GCA_047921135.1 Candidatus Brevefilum sp. | reverse complement strand
AATATCCGCAAAACGGTCAGCAAGCTTAATATCAACTCTGAGGCCGCCTATCGCTTCAGCCGCGGCGTCCACCCTGCCCTGGCAGAAACCGGTGTGCGCTTGTGCCTCAAACGCATGGCAGCCTGGGGCGGCGGGCAGGTAGCCCAGGGACTGATCGACAATTATCCCAACCCGCCGGCAGACCCCGTGGTGACCTTATCGGCAAATTGGGTCAACAAGAGCCTGGGCACGGACATCTCGCCCCAGGAAATCGCGGACATCCTTGAACGCCTGGCCTTTACCTGCGAGGTAGCGGGCGACACGATCACCGCCCACACACCACCACACCGCCTGGACATCAACGAAGGCCTTATCGGCAGGGCAGACCTCCTGGAAGAGATCGGCCGCATCTATGGCTATGACAAAATTCCCTCCCGCAGGCTTAACCAACCCCTGCCGCCGCAGATCATCGACCCGGGTCTGCTCATGCAAGAAACCACCCGCGACCTGCTGGTCAACCTGGGTTTGCAAGAACTGGTGGCCTACCGGATGACCTCCCCTGAGCGCGAGGCACGCCGCTTCCCGCCCGAGTATGATGGCCCCTATGAAGAGTACCTTGAAATTCAAAACCCCATCACCGTGGAACGGCGGGTGATGCGCCGCAGCATCCTGGGGACGATGCTGGAGATTCTTGAATATAACAGCAACCTCGACCGGCGGCTGGCATTCTTTGAAATCGGCCCTGTTTTTCACCCCGTGGAGGGACAAAAATTGCCCGACGAAAAGCTGATGCTCGCCATCGGGCTGACAGGCCTGCGCGACCTGCCCTACTGGGCGGAAGGGGAACCGCCCTGGATGGACTTCTACGATCTGAAGGGCATTCTTGACGGCCTGCTGGCAGGTTTGCATGTGGATGGCGTTGCTTACCGGTCAGCCATGCATCCCAGCTTGCACCCGGGCAAGACGGCCGAAATCCTGATCAATGGAAACGTGATCGGCGTGATGGGCGAGCTGCACCCCCTGGTGAAGGCCAATTATGAGCTAAACGAGCCGCCGGTCTACCTGGTGGAGATCGACCTGGCCCCCGTGTTAGCAGCTGCCCGCATCCTCTTTGATGTGGAGGCAGTCCCCACCTACCCATCGGTATTGGAAGACCTGGCAGTGGTGGTGGATGAAGGTGTGACAGCAGCAGCAGTTGAAGCGGTCATTCGCCAGGGCGGCGGCGATCACCTCAAAAGGGTACAGTTGTTTGATATTTACCGGGGCAAACAGGTGGGTGAGGGCAAAAAGAGCCTGGCCTTCAGCCTGACCTATACTGCCCCCGACCGCACCCTGACGGATAAAGACGTTGGCAAGTTGCGCAAGCGCATCATCACGCTGCTCGAAACGGAATTGGGCGCGGTATTACGCAGTTAAAGGAACAACCGCAACAATTGTCAAAGCCGATCACCTGATCCACCTGCTATAATTAGAGCAAGGAAAGGTTATTTTATTGACATTTGGTTGAGAATAGCAGCTGACATTATCGATTTAAAATTGGAGGATTGATGGCAGACATAGAAAAACGGATACTGGGTAAAAGCGGGATCAAGGTCACCAAGCTCGGCCTGGGGTTGTGGGCGATTGGCGGCGATGAGTGGGGTGAGGTGGAGGATCGCGAATCGCTGGATGTGATCTCAGCCGCACTGGATATGGGCATCAACTTTTTTGATACTGCTGATGTGTATGGGACCGGCCACAGCGAAGAGTTGCTGGGAAAGGCCATGCAAGGCAGGCGTGATAAGTTCATTGTCGCCACCAAAATCGGCTGGCTGGGCTTTGATGGGGAAAACGTTGTCAGTGCGTATGACACCGTGGAAAAGCTGATCGCAGGCGTGGAATCCAACCTGAAACGGTTAGACACCGATTATGTAGACCTGATCCAGAGTCATATCGATTTCCGTGACCCCACAATGGAGGTGTTTGTGGAGGGGTTTCAGAAGCTGCAAGC
>JBLRWR010000261.1:0-2006 GCA_047921135.1 Candidatus Brevefilum sp. | reverse complement strand
CCTGGTGCAATATACGGTGGTGTATTTCAACAGCACCGCCCTGGTAGGTGCAGCCATGATCCGACTGCGAGGCGGCGATCCGACAGTCAAGGACGGCTACAAGGTCGCCCGCTCGCGCATCATGGCAATTTTGGGCTGGTCGCTGCTCTCGGCCACGGTCGGCCTGATCCTCAACATCCTCTCCAACAGCTCCAAAAAGAAGGGCCGAGGCATTGGCGGCATCATTTCATCGATATTTGGCGCGGCCTGGAACGTGGTCACCTTTTTAGTGGTGCCGATCCTGGCTGTGGAAGGCCTGGGGCCGATCAAAGCGGTTCAGCGCAGTTGGGACCTGCTCAAGCGCAGTTGGGGCGAGCAGATTTCAGGCACGATCTCCATCGGCCTGGTATTTGGCCTGATCGGCGTGCTGGGCGGCCTGCTGCTGGCAGGCCTAGGCATTGGCTTATCCATCTGGTTGGAGAGCTTTATCCCGGGCATCCTGTTTGCAGTTTTGCTGTTCCTATTCATTATGGCGGTCTCCCTGCTCAGCAGCACCCTCAGCGGGATCTTCTCTGCTGCGGTGTACGCCTATGCTGTAGACGGCCAGGTCGGTTTGTTTGACGAAAGCCTGATCCGCGGGGCGATCAACCCCTGATCCGGGCGCCTTGCTTTAAGACTTTTATTCGAATACACCTGAAAACACGCTTATTTTAACGCCCCATGCAAGTGTGCCCAGGCGCGCTTTTACCGTATACTTAAGGACATTCTTTCACCTGGTTTACTGGCGCTGATTGGCTCATCCATATTTCTGATGCACGGCTGGATGTGTGTCCAGAGGTATTATTGTTGTGAAAACTTCACTAACCCGCTACCGCGACTTGTTTACAACCTACCTGGCCCCTTACAAGGGACAGGTAGCCGTGTTGGGGTTGCTGATTGCCGTCAACCTGGGATTGCAGCTCCTGATCCCCCAGATCATGCGGTCTTTCATTGATTCCGCAGTGGGCGGATTGGGGCTGCCCATCCTGGTGCGCCTGGGGGCGTATTTTCTGGCGGCCGCGCTGGGCCAGCAAGGGATTGCCATCGTCTCGGCTTATTTCACCCAGCATATTGGCTGGTCGGCCACCAACGCCCTGCGGGAAGACCTCACCTGGCATGCTCTCAACCTGGACATGCGCTTTCACAAAGCGCATCCCCCCGGCGAGATGATCAGCCGGATCGATTCGGACATCACCACCCTCAATGGCTTTTTCTCCCAGTTTTTGCTCAACTTGCTGGCCAATTTTCTCCTGGTGATCGGCATTTTGGTGATCCTCTTTTTGGAAGATTGGCGCATCGGGCTGGTGCTGACGGCCTTTGCCCTGGTCGCCATGGTGGTGCTGACCCGTTTTCGCAACATCGCTGTGCCCCATTGGGAGGCTGAACGTAAGGCTGAAGCGGATTTCTTCAGCTTTTTGGAGGAGCGCCTGAACGGGACGGCGGATATCCGCGCCAATGGCGGGCGGTCTTATACGCTGCGTCAGTTCTTTGCCCGCATCCAGGTCATGTACCAGCGTTCAATTAAGGCCGGCCTGATGGTGAATTACATGCTCAACACGATGTTCTTGATCTTTGCCCTGGGGACGGCGATCTCGCTGGGGGTGGGCGGAACCTTGTATCTAAATGGCGCCATCACCATCGGCACGGTCTATATCGTTTACCAGTACAATCGCATGCTCGAGCGTCCCCTGGAAGAGATCTCCCGGCAGCTCTCTAACGTGCAAAAATCCCTGGCCAGCATCAAGCGCATTGATGAACTTTTTGACCAGCAAACCGAGGTAATCGTCACACCCGATCCGCCCATTGAGCACCTCCCCGAGTCGAGCGGACCGTTAGCATTGCAGTTTGAGGATATCTCGTTTTTCTATGACGACGAGGACGCAGGCAGCCCAACAGAAGGGCACGGCCATGTGCTCAACAGGGTGGACTTCAGCCTGGCGCCTGGCGAGGTGTTGGGCTTGTTGGGGCGCACTGGCAGCGGAAAAACC
>JBLRWR010000260.1:0-2079 GCA_047921135.1 Candidatus Brevefilum sp. | reverse complement strand
CTTCAACCTTGAGGAGCGGCTCTCCATTTGGGCTATAGCGGACGACCCCCCAGCCGTTCCATTGGGCGCTCCACAGGCAGCCTTCAGCGTCCACACATAAGCCGTCCGGGACAATTTCGGCTCTTGTTTTTGGCAACTGCACAAAGGGTTGCTGGTTTCGGATGGCACCGGTTTCAAGGTCGTAGTCGAAGGCAAAGATGGTGTATTGAAACGAATCGGTAAAATACATGGTCTGCCGGTCAGGGCTCCAATCCAGGCCGTTGGCAATGCCGAGCCCGCGCAGTAGGGTGTGCTGGCTGCCATCCTGGTCCAGGCGGTATAACTCGGCCTGAGCCTGGTCAGTGTCGATGCTGCCGGCCCAGAAGCGCCCGCAGGGATCAACTTTGCCGTCGTTCAGGCGTACGCCAGCGCGGCCAGGCAGTGGGTTCCAAATGCGGCTGGGTACGGCTTGCCCCGGGGACCAGGCCAGGAAGCCCTCCCCGGTGGCGAGGACAAATCCGCCCGTTTTGGTAAAGCAGAACGCGCCCAGGGGTGTATCAAAATGGGTGTGGGTGAAGGTGCTTAGGGCCGGATCGCTCTGGTAAAGGTCACCAGCTTCAATATCCACCCAGTACAGGCAGCCCTGATCGGGATGCCACAGCGGCCCTTCGCCAAGGGTGTTTTGGGCTTTGAAAACTAATTCGGCCGGGATGGTTTTCATGTATACGCTGCCTGGTGGGTGATCACACACAGAAAGCCCAGCGGCGTGTCGCCGATGTTGGTGAGCTGGTGGACGTCATTCCCTGAGATGAAAACGGCATCCAGGGGGCCGAGTTCGTAAAAGTCTTCCCGAATTTGCACCCGAGCTGTGCCATGCAGGATCACAATGCCGTGTTCGTGGGCATGCTGGTCATAAAACGTGTTGTCGCCCACCGGCACGTGAAAATAGCGGATGACGAAATTCGGTGCGCCTTCGTCTCGGCCGATTAGAACGTGCTTCAGGATGCCCTGGACTTCTTCGGTGTGGATCAGCAGGGGTTCGACTCCCTCCCAGGCGTAGTTATCCTGGGCACGATTGCCAGAAAAGCGGTGTATTATAGACATGGTTTTACGCTCCTTGGTCGTGTTTGCTTGTGCGAATTATAATGCCGATTGACCTGAGCTGGGTTCTGAATCCGGTTTTGGTTTATAATTTTCTCAATAGCCACACCCCGTAGAAATGAAGGGTCAACATGATCCACAACGACTTGCCCCTGATTGACCTCCACCGCCACCTGGATGGGAATGTGCGCCTGTCCACAATCCTCGACCTGGCCAGGCGGCACAACCTGCCCCTGCCAGCGGATAATCTGGACGAACTGCGTCCGCACATCCAGGTGAGCGAACCGATGACGGATATTTTGGCCTATTTTCAAAAGTTTACCTGGATGGTGTCGGTCCTTGCGGATGAAGATGCCTGCCGCCGGGTGGCCTATGAGAACGTGGTTGATGCCCACACTGAGGGCATTGACTACATTGAGTTGCGCTTCAGCCCCTGGTTCATGGCCGAGCCACACGGGCTGGACCCGACCGCGGTGGTAGGTGCGGTGGTGGATGGCGCCAGGGCTGCCGCAGGAGATTTGAAGGATATCCAGGTTAACCTGATCGGAATCATCAGCCGCACCTATGGGGTGGAGGTCGGCTATCAGGAGCTGGATGCTTTGCTGTCTTACCCGGATGACATCATTGGGCTGGATTTGGCTGGGGATGAGGCCAATTTCCCGGCGGAGTGGTTCATCCCGCATTTCAAGAAGGCGCGTGACGCGGGCTGGGGGATCACGGTGCATGCTGGTGAATCAGCGGGGACCGAGAGCATCTGGCGGTCGATCCATGACCTGGGGGCGGCGCGCATCGGGCACGCAGTGTGCCTTCTGGAGGACCCGGCGCTGGTGGATCATATGCTGGCCGGGCGCATCGGCATTGAGGCTAACCTGACCAGCAACTGGCACACGAACACTGTGGCCAGCTATGCCCAACACCCGTTGAAGACCTGGCTGGATTTGGGCTTGCTGGCGACGATCAACACCGATGATCCGGGCATCAGCCCGGTAACCCTGCGGA
>JBLRWR010000259.1:0-2136 GCA_047921135.1 Candidatus Brevefilum sp. | reverse complement strand
CTGCAGCATGATCATTCCCCGGCACCCCGTCCACATGACCGCGCAAAGCGGCGCCATACAAGCCCAGGATATTCCACATCGCGCCACCGCTCATGTTCGGGTTTGGTGTCAATACTTCGATATTGGGATTGGCCAGGTCAATCCAATCCCGGACATGCTTTGGGTTGCCCTGCCGGACAGCAAATGCAACGATTGATGTCGTCACAATGCCTTGATATTCTCCTGCCTTCCAATCATGGGTGATCAAGCCGGTATTTTGAATGCGGGTCACATCAGCCTCGAGCGAAAGGGCGACAATATCTGCCTCAAAGCCTTCTACCACCGCCCGAGATTGCGCGCCAGAGCCCAAGTAGGATTCCTCGAAAACCACCCGCTGACCGGTCTCCTCCTGCCAATAAGCCTGAAACCGGGGGATGATCTCGCCGTATGCCTCGCGCGGTGTCGTGTAGGCGGCCAGCACCAGGCGTACTTCATCACCTGCAGCTTGGGAACCTGAACCCCCGCAGCCTGTCACAAGCGCCACCACAACCAGACCTATCAACACAAATTTGGTCAAATTTTTCATATCTCTCTCCTCAATCCCAGGTTGAGACGTTGATAATAATGCGAACGGACAATTAAAAAGGAGCAATTTTCCACCGATGAAAGGATCGATCCAATTACACCATTAAAATCCACCTGACCATGCCGGTCAGGCAACGGCGCCCCCAACACCACCAAATCATAGTGTTCATCCTGCATCGCTTCCTTTACCATCGATAATAACTCGCCTGTTTTCAACATTGTTTTCGCAGGAACAGCAAAACGTGCCAGGCTCTGCTGACCACTCGTGAGGAACCGATCGATGCGGCTGGGCGGATTTTCGAGATGTGCCCTGTCATTAATGGCTGTCATCAAGGTCGCCTCCGCACCCACATGCCGGAGCAGACGCCCGGCAAAAAGGATCGTATCCTTTCCAGGTTCACCGCTGGCCAGGCAGATCAATGCCTTACTGAGACTGGTGACGGGCTGTGTGGCCAGTAAAATGTGGTGTTCGCCATAATTTAATGCCTGCTCAATTTGACTGAAACCCGCAGATGGTCGCCACCCAAAGATGAGCAGGTCGTAGTGGTTTTTTTCGACCGCAGTTGCAATCGCCGATGAAAAGGTCTGGTCGGTCGTCTGGACTTCAAGCGAAGCCATCCCGCTGCCAATTTGCTTGCGGGCTTCCATCAAATGGTGCTCCATCTTTGTTGGGTCTCCTCCAACACCCAACATCGTCACGCGTGCATGCGCCATCCGGGCCAGGTACCCGCCCGTCATGATGGCCGATTGGCTGCGTAGTGAACCATCAGTCATCAACAAGAAACTCAACCCAGGATGAGAAAGCACATGCATCCGCCTTACGCCCACCAATGCCTCACTACCGACTTCCAGGGGCAGCGCTGTGCTCTGTTCCGGGGGTCGGTTCACCTCCATGATGAAGCCGGGATTTCCAAAGGGGACGGAGGGAGAAATAGCACGCACTCCCTGAATGGCCGGCAAAGCGATGCGAAGATGCTCGTGCGTGCCTTTAAACTCTTTCTCGATGATCTTTCCCTTACCCAATGGCAGGCTGTTCATCGCTTGGCTGTCCTGTGCCAAATCCACATCTTCCGGCCGAAAAAGAATCTGTGCCCGGTCACTGGAAGCCAGGTCAAGGGTCGTGTTGGGAATTGGAAAGGAGGTATCGCCAATCCGAATGGCGTTATCCTGGATCTGACCTAATAAAAGGTTCGCAGAGCCTAAAAACGAGGCTACATATTCCGTTTTGGGGCTTTCGTACAACTCACGCGGTGTGCCAACCTCGATCAACCGGCCGTAATTCATCACACCGATGCGATCGCCAAGATCAAAGGCTTCTTCCTGGTCATGGGTCACCAAAATTGCTGCAACATCCGCCGCTTGCTGAATTCGTTTTAAGCTACGGCGTAACTCAACCCGAATTTTGGCATCCAGCGCGCCCAATGGCTCATCAAATAGCAGTACATCTGGTTCCACAGCCAATGCCCTGGCGAGCGCAACACGTTGCTGCTGACCACCCGAAAGCTGACTGGGCATCCGGTTGCCCAAACCTACCAGCCCAACCAGCTCCAGCAATTCATCGCGTTTTGCCTG
>JBLRWR010000258.1:0-2139 GCA_047921135.1 Candidatus Brevefilum sp. | reverse complement strand
GCCACCTTCTCGAAAGCAGACAGGGGCTCAGCCCCAGCCCGCTGAGATGGCGAATCGGGGGTAACCCACTCCGGGTGTTCTGCTTCGATCGCTTTCAGCCGTTTGAGCTTCTGATCAAATTCGCCATCGCTGATCACCGGGTCATTAAGCACATGATAGCGGTAATTATGGTAATGGATTTCATCTTTTAATGCTTGATATTCTGCTCTGAGGTCACTGGGCGGCATGGAAACTCCCTTTTCTTGGTGGTCCTTGTGCCTAAATTTTACACGATGCCCTGGTTAAATGAAAATATTCCCGGTGAGATTCGAACTCACATTTACGGCTCCGGAGGCCGCCGCCTTATCCATTAGGCCACGGGAACAAAGTGTTAGGGTTGATGACCCACACCCTTCAATTATACCCAATTCTCATCAATCGACCAGCTTTCAGGCCAGGATAATTTGCTTCCGGCACACAAGATAGTCCGTATTGGGGAAGCCCAGTGCTACCAGCACGTCATCCGGCCGCCCGGTGGCCCCTGGTTCAGCCAGCAAGCGCATCCACAGCCCCGGCTCACCCTCAGCATGGGTGATCACTTCCAGCCCGAGGATTAAAGGCCGCAGGTCGTAACTTTTCTTGCGTCGGGTCATGATGATCTCATCCTGGTCAAGCAGCGCGTGGACCTGCCGAGCAAGTTCCTGCCCGTTGATCGGGTCAAAAAATGTGACTGAGAATTCGCTGGCTTTCATCTGCACCTGGAGGGCATCTTCGCCCAAGGCAATATCCTCTATTGATCGGATCACCAGCCCGGGCGGAGCTGAGGCCGCCAAGCGGCGATGGATCTCATCCAGGGCTTGGGGTTGATCCAGCCAAAAATCGAGCAGTTCATCCTCGCTGATGAAGCCCAATGGCAGAGCCGAGGCCAGGTTCAACCGGGCCCGGGGATGATAGCCCTGGGTATAGCGCACGGGCAGCCCGCTGCGCCGGAGGGTGCGCTCCCAGATGCGCTGCATGTCCAAATGGCCTGTAAACCGCAAGCTATTGCCCTTACTGTAGCGCACCCGGATGCGTGTGATGTCTGTGTTTTGCGTCATCATGGGCACTGCCATCCCCCGCCAGGTTGGGCCTGGCGCAGCTCATTGAAAGCGGCCAAAATCCCGCAGGCATAACAGCGCGCCCGGCAATCCGGTCGGCTCTCCCCGGCCTGGCTCAGGCGGTAGTCCTCTGCCAAAAAAGCCTTGCGCACACCAGCATTGATGTGATCCCAGGGTAAAATTTCGTCAAGATCTCGTGCCCTGAAGCTGTAAAAATCCGGGTCAATCCCGCATGTCTTAAATGCATCCTGCCATGGCTGGATGCTGAACTGGTCTCCCCAAGCGTCAAAGCGGGCGCCGTTCCGCCAGGCTTGCAGGATCACCTCTGCCAGACGGCGATCGCCTCGCGAAAGCCATGCTTCCAGCAACGAAGCCTGCGGATCGTTCCAGGTCATTTTGATTTTTGTGCCCCGCAAAGCTTCCTTCAGCAGCCCCAGCTTGCTTTCAATGGCAGCCAGATCGTCAAAGCCAGCCCACTGGAAGGGCGTATGCGGCTTGGGGATGAAGGTGCTCACCCCGGCGTGCACCCTAACCCGTCCCCCGGCAATCCGGCGCCCCTCACCCAGCACCGCTTTGCACAGGTCGGCAATGGCCGCCACATCCGCCAGGCTCTCACCCGGATGGCCAATCATGAAATACAACTTGAGCGATTTCCAACCGTGCTGGAACACAGATCGCACCGTATCCATCAGTTCCTCATCGCTGAGCGGCTTGTTGATGATCTCCCGCAGCCGTTCTGTGCCCGCCTCCGGCGCCAGGGTAAACCCGCCGCCCGGCGAAAGCGACTGCAGCACGTCCATCAATTCCTCAGAGAAGGATTCAATCCGCAACGAGGGCAGGGTGATGTTCACCTGGCGTTCCGTCAGCAGGGCTTTTAAGCCATCAATCAGCGCCAGGATGTCACTATGGTCGGAGGAGGAAAGCGACAGCAGGCTGACCTCTTCGTAGCCAGTTTGGTCCAAGCCCGTTTTAAGGGCAGATAGCACCTCCCCTGCTGTGCGCTCCCTGATGGGTCGGTTGACCATCCCTGCGTGGCAGAAGCGGCAGCCGCGGGTACACCCGC
>JBLRWR010000257.1:0-2140 GCA_047921135.1 Candidatus Brevefilum sp. | reverse complement strand
AAAGAATAAAGTATGATTGATAGGCACCATTTTAATCAGTTACACCAGCCGGCTAGAAATTGAGTATTTAGAATAATTAGCTGTGAGATTGTGCCACTTAATTGCTTCATGAGAGTAAGCATGATAGCCACAGCTCATATCTCGATATTTCTTGTTGGGAAGGCCGCTGATCAACCGGGCCATGACCTAATTTCCCCTATTCTGAGCGATGGGCATGGCGTGCGGCCGTTTGTGTGGTTATCCTGGGTGGTTAAGGTGTCGCCGGTCTCAAAACCCACCCCTGGGCTGGATGTCGCCGTGTGCATCATCACCTTAAAGCGCCCCCACGGGCTGGCACGCCTGCTGGATTCCCTGCGTATGCCCGTCATGGGGGAGATGCCAATCCCCATTGCTTATGACACTTTAAATAATCTCCGAAAAATCCCCCTGATGATGCCAATGTAAAACGCCGACACACACACCGGGATCATGAGGAAGATCACCCACGTCTCCCGCCAGGATGTCCCCAGGTAAACTGCCGCCAGGGCATCCAGCAGGACCAGGCCGATCGGCACCAGGTACCAGGGGATGGGCAGGAACACCAGGGCGGCAGCCAAGGCCAACAACACCAGGAAGGGGAACACCATCACCAGCCAGAACAAGCGCTTGGATGGGTCAAGGTAATTATACACAAAGGTGCTGCCGCGGTAGATCAGGTGCAGGAAATTTTCCATAAAGGATTCCCTGATAAAGCGGATGATCTTTACGCCGGGGTGATGGGCGACCGGCGTGTTATTGATGAGCGTGCGGATCAGCAGGGTATCATCGGAAGAAATCGTCCCCATCTTGAGGGAGGATAGGTCTTCGTAGGTAGAGAGCAAAATTTCCTTGTTGGCCATGAACACCCCCGTACCTTTGGGGGCTGAGTCAAAATTATCAGCGGTGATCTCAAAGGTTTCAGCACGTCTGCGATAAAAGCGCGGGTAGAGTTTGTAACGAATGGACTCAAACACGATGTGGTAAGGGTTGGAAGGATTGCCGCACACCGTAAGCCCTTTGATGGCTTCGTGATCCGAACGGTCAATGGCTGTAAGCGAATCGGGGTCTAGCAGGGTGCGTGTATCCACGAACAAAATGTAATCATAATTTGCCGCTTCCACACCCAGCTTCCTGGCCTTGTACCGGCCAACATTTTCTTTGAGATCGATCAGCCGCACCCAGGGAAATTTGGCTCTCACCAAATCGGGCGTGCCATCGGTCGACCCGTCACTGACCACAACAACCTCATACTGATCCAAAGGATAATTGACCTGGGCAATGCTCTCTAATAGCAATTGCAGGTAATCTTTTTCATTGTAAGTTGGGATAACAATGGAAATTGTCCTCATCCTTTTTCCTTTAACTAAACATGCCCTGCCCGGGTGTGAAAGAAATTTCTGGTCAAACTCACAGTCAGCATGACTGAAAGGAAATGCCTGATCAGACTGCAACGACCTCCTAATCAACCCCAAACACTACTGGGGATAACCTACTCTTTTTTAAGCCCTCGTTTTTTCTCCAGGTAGAGCAATTTCTCCTGGTTCGACCGGATGCGCCTGAACATATCCGCCAGCAGGCCAACAATCCACAGAAGGATGGCGAGCGAGCCGAGATAGATCCCGGTAAACCCCACAAATTTATACGGTGTAAAGCTGCGGTTGATGATATAGTGCACCAACATGAAAATCCCACAGGCCAACCCCAGAACAAAGGGGACAAAGCCCAGCCAGCCGAAAAACCTGAGCGGGTTGTAATCCCGGTAGGCCCGGGTGATGATCTTCAGCGTGCGCAGCATGTATTCGAACAGGTTTCCCGACACCTTGGATTGCCGTTCGGGGAAATAAGTGACGTTGACCGGTACCGACTTGATTTCAAGCCCTTTATAGGTGAAATCCAGGAAAGACTCCTGGGTATAGGTAAATTTGCCCGTCAGGTTCAGCCACAACATCGCCTCTCGGGAATACGCCCGGAAGCCGCAGCTTACATCGCGAAATTTCTGGTTGGAAAGGCTGCTGATCAACCTGGCCATGACCAAATTGCCCCAATATTTGACCTTTGGCATGGCATACGGCCGTCTGATTTGGTCGTCTTGCTGGGTGAAGCGGTCACCGGGCACAAAATC
>JBLRWR010000256.1:0-2150 GCA_047921135.1 Candidatus Brevefilum sp. | reverse complement strand
GGGCTCGCCCACCCGAGCCTTCAGGCCAACGCCGGGTGTGATGGAATTTCTGAAAGGGTTGCAGCCTGCCGCTCTAACCGGAGTCAAAACGGCCGCCTTCGACACTCGCATCCCAATTGATGAAAATACACCTGGATTTCTCAAGGTCATGATCAAGCTGTTTGGTTATGCCGATTCAAAGATTGCCAAAGCATTAACGAAAGCAGGCGGAGAACTGGCCTTAGAAAGTGATGGCTTTGGCGTCAGCGGCACAGAAGGTCCGCTGATCGAGGGCGAGCTGGACCGCGCCCAGGATTGGGCCAGGCAAATGCGAGGGAAGTAAATGGTGAATGGTGCATAGTGTGCAGTTAGCCGGCAATAAACCTTTTAACCCACTTACATTCCAACACACAGCATGCCGCCCAGGAATCCTGCTCCTATCCCCCTACCCAGCGCACCACAATCACCACCAGCATGCCGATGATGACGGGGATGAACAAACTCTTTGAGAGCACGGCGGCGATAAATGTGGGGACTGCAGCCCAAAAATAGAGGTTATCGAATCCCAGTTTTAGCGCACCTCCGGGCATTAATATCAGGGGCAGCAGCATCGCCGCCAGAACGGCCGGGGGGACATGCCGCAACCAGGCCGTGACCGCCGGCGGTAATTGCTTACCCGAGAGAGCCAACAAGGGGGCTAACCGTGGCAAATAAGTTACCACAGCCATCCCGATTATCGTCAGCAAGATCATGCTTTCTTCCATAAGCCCATCCATGCGCCAAACGAAGCGCCAATCACCGTCCCAATGATCACATGCCATTGCGTCAATCCCAACAGAGACAAACCCACGGAGGCAATACCCCCCATCACGGCTGCCCACACCTGGGAGCTTTGTTTAATTTGCATCACCAGCAAGGCAATAAACATAGCTGGCAAGACGTAATCCAAGCCAAAGGGTTCGACCTCCGCCACCAGGTGGCCTGCAACAGCCCCCAATCCGCTGCCGATGACCCACGCCAAGTGGGAGGTCAGGTTGATGGCAAAAGCCTCACCCTTTTCTACAGCCTGCATTTGAAAGCGTGTGGCATGCAGGGCAAAGGTCTCGTCGGTCAGCTCATAGGCAAAGCCTGCCAGTTCCCCCTTGCGCCAATCAGCGATGTGCGGGAAAATCGCAGCGGAAAAAAGCAAATGGCGCAGGTTAACAATAAAAGTGGTCAGAATGATCGAAACTGGCGCTAAATTTGCTGCGAATAACCCCACTGCGATCAGTTGGGCTGACCCCGCAAAGACCACCACCGACATCAGGAGGGTGTGAAAGGTGTTTAATCCCGCTTTTTGCGCCAAAACGCCAAAGGCAAAGCCCACCGGCAGGTAACCCAGCACAATGGGAACTGCGGCAGTCATGCCGGGCAGCCAGGCTAATTCGGTGTGCTTGTCCTGATGCTTTTCTCTTCCAACCATAATCTCAACTAATCAGTCACAGTAAATTTCGTTAAACGGTATCCATTATACGATGTGCCCTGGATTATGGGATAAAGTGATCAGTCATCAACAAAGGCTGGCAACTTTAGCCTGCAAGGCGGCAAAATGTGTCTCCCAACCCATGTTCAAATATCGTATAATTTATGAGCTATCATCTAATTTAACCGTGTTAGGAGATTTTATGCCAGAAAAACCCACCGGGGCGGAGATTCGGCAAAGTTTTATCGATTTTTTTGCCGAAAGAGGCCACACATTTGTCCCATCATCATCCCTGGTACCGGGCGGTGACTCAACCCTATTGTTTACCAACGCTGGGATGGTGCAGTTTAAAGACGTTTTCCTCGGTACCGACCAGCGGCCCTATACTCGTGCAGTCAACTCGCAAAAATGTCTGCGGGTTTCCGGAAAACACAACGACCTGGAGCAGGTCGGCAGGGACGACACGCATCACACCTTCTTTGAGATGCTTGGCAATTGGTCTTTTGGCGATTATTACAAAAAAGAAGCCATTTCATGGGCCTGGGAACTCCTGACGGAAGTATGGAAACTGCCCAAGGACAAGTTATGGGCTACCTATTTCAAAGATGAGCTAAATGAGATCCCGGAAGATCGCGAAGCCGCAGATATCTGGCTGGCACAGCCCGGATTCAACCCGGACCACCTCGTCCCCTTTGGGCGCAAAGAGAAC
>JBLRWR010000255.1:0-2155 GCA_047921135.1 Candidatus Brevefilum sp. | reverse complement strand
TCTCTCCCCTTAACCCTATTATTTTGCTAACCATAGGACTTTAATTGATTCGCACATCCCCAATTCCCAATACCCGATTGCCCAATACCTGATTGCCCAATACCTGGTTGCCCAATACCTGGTTGCCCAATACCTGATTGCCCAATACCTGGTTGCCTTACACCCACTCAGCCACATTGACGATCCTCTCATTATGTGCTATCCTAATTTAGTCTAAACTAAATTTTTACCCCCTCACGGGAGGTACCCATGCCAGAGGAATTAAGCCCCAACATCCAGGACTACCTGAAGCGCATCTATGAAATAACCGCCAGCAGCGGCGGCAAAGCGACCACCAATCAACTGGCCGCTGTTTTGGGCATCTCCCCGGCCTCGGTCACCAATATGGTGCAGAAGTTATCCAAAACCTCGCCCCCCTACCTGGCCTACCAGAAACACCAGGGCGTCAGCCTGACCGAAGCAGGCCGCCAGGCTGCACTCAAGATCATCCGCCGCCACCGACTGATCGAACACTACCTGGTCAAAGCCCTGGGCTACACCTGGGACGAAGTCCACGAAGAGGCCGAGATATTGGAACATGCCATGTCTCCCACTTTGGAAAGCCGCATCGATGCTGCCCTGGGCTACCCGGATTTTGACCCCCATGGTGACCCCATCCCGGATGCTGACCTGGTCCTCCCGGAGGTCGAACAAACCCTACTCAGTCGCTTACCGGTCGGGCAATTTGCAGTAGTGGTCCGCGTACCCCATGAAGATCAGAAAGTGCTGCAATACCTGGGCAAATGCGGTCTGCGCCCGGGCACTGAAATCAAACTCATCGCGCGCACACCCTACGATCAGACCATGCGCGTGTTGATCCTCATGGCAGATGAAGAAGTGGTCATCGGACCTAATCTGGGCGACCAGATCACCCTATCCACAAGCAAATGAAGAACTTACTCCCCGTCAGCCGCACCAAGGCCCAGGCACGACGCTATTATGACCGCCTGAGTCACATTTATGACCCCCTCACTAAAAGTGAAGCAGGGCTTATCCGGCGCGGTGCCAAAATGCTGTCGGTACAGCCCGGTGAGGATCTGCTCGAGATCGGCTGCGGCACAGGCAGAGCGCTGCAAATTTTTACAGAAACCGCCCCTGGCGAAGGCTTACGGGTCGGCTTGGATTTATCCGCCCGGATGCTAACCCAAATTCAATCAAAAAGCATCGCGCCAATCCTGGTCCAGGGCGACGGCGCCTGCCTGCCCCTGCAGACCGCCCGATTTGACGCCATTTTCATGGCCTTCACACTGGAGTTGTTCTCAGAGGCAGATATCTACCGCGTGCTATCAGAATGCCGCCGAGTGTTAAGACCCGCCGGGCGCCTGGGTGTGGTCGCCCTGGCCAGCACACCGCGCACCTTTGCCCTGCGGCTTTACGAGCGGGCTCACCGCCTGTTCCCCGTGGCTGTCGATTGCCGTCCCATCCCCCTGGACGCGCTGCTGGCAGAAAACGGCTTTGAATGCGTACAAATCAAAAAAAATCTCAATTGGGGTCTGCCAGTCCACCTTACGGTCAGCACTAAACGCCAGCCTGAAGAGATAACCTCAACACCACAGAAACCGAATAACGATGCCCGAATTGCCAGAAGTTGAAACCATTGTCCGCCGGCTGCGGGACGGGACATCCGAAAGTCCCAGCGTGGTCGGCCAGCACATCCGATCTGTGGAGGTCCATTGGGACCGCATCATCGCCGCACCGGATGTGAAGGCCTTCCAGGAAGCGCTGATCGGCAAGACCATCACCGATGCCCGCCGGCGGGGTAAATTCCTGCACTTCCCCCTGGACGCAGGCCATCTGATCGGTCATCTGCGGATGAGCGGCGACATGCGTATGGAAAAGCGCATGTCTCCAGGCGGCAGACCATGCCCTATCGAACCCTATGACCGTGCAGTGATTAACCTGGCCTCGCCGTACCGCTTGGTGTTTAGCAATATCCGCAAATTTGGGCGCCTGTGGTTCGCCGACAAGGCCCAAACCGTGTTTGGTGCCCTGGGCCCTGAGCCGCTTGATCCCGGTTTCAGCCCTGCAAAGCTATACGAAGGGTTGCAAGCCCATGCCCGGCAGATCAAACCCCTCTTAATGGATCAAACCTTCCTCGCCGGGTTAGGCAATATCT
>JBLRWR010000254.1:0-2185 GCA_047921135.1 Candidatus Brevefilum sp. | reverse complement strand
CTCACTGAAATAAAATTTGGCGATCCGGAAAAGACCATCCAGGTGCGGTCGCCTTCTGAAGCTGCTGAATTACTGCCGCGGTTTTTCTATGACGAAGATGAAGATACTTTCACGGATCAGCTCACTGGCATTGTTTATTTTGAGCGTCAGGGTACTTATTCTTCCCAACAGGGTCGCACGTTGGCACCAGGTTTTCGCGCCAACGTTGGGTTTGAGAACTTTGAAAGGTTCATCACCAGCCCCGCTTTACGAGGACCGTTGACGATTATCCTCACCTGGAACTTTGCCTTTGCATTTCTGAGCGTGTTTCTAACTTTTTCATTGGGTTTGGCGATTTCGATTCTTTATGGTGACCCGAACTTTCCCGGTAAAAAAATCCTGCGTTCACTGCTGATCATTCCCTATACCATCCCGAGTTTGATCACCATTTTGATCTGGCGTGGCATATTAAATGAGAATATCGGCATCGTCAACACGGTCCTTCGTGACCTGTTCAACTTTGCCCCCTCGTGGACAACCAATCAATGGTGGGCACGAGCAGCGATTTTGATCGTGAACCTGTGGCTGGGTTATCCCTACTTCATGTTGGTGACGAGCGGCGCTTTACAGTCCATCCCCAGCGATATTTATGAAGCAGCGGAAGTTGATGGAGCAAGAGGGTGGAGCAAGTTCTGGAATATCACCCTGCCGTTGTTGCTTGTGGCCGTGGGACCATTGCTGATCGCTTCGTTCATTTTCAATTTCAACAACTTCAACCTGATTTATGTATTCATCCAGGGCGGTCCGCCCATTCCAGGCGCCTCGACCCGGGCGGGGTATACGGACATCCTGATCAGTTATGTCTACAACCTGGCGTTTGAGGGCGGTCGGGGAGTCAACTATGGTTTTGCTTCCGCTATTTCGATTGTGATCTTCATTTTCATCGCCATTATGTCCATGGTTCAATTCAGGTTCACCAACATGTGGGAGGAGGTTAGTGAAAATGTCTGAGATGACTGCAAAAGTAAAAAAACCGCGGTCAATGACCCAGCAAAGGCAGCTGGGAGTTATTATCCGCTGGATTATCGCTGTGTTCTTGATAATCTTTTCCGTTTTCCCGCTGATTTGGATCATATCTGCCTCGTTTAACCCCGTTGGTACCCTGGCGACTGCCAGGCTGATCCCTGAGAACCCTGGGTTTGATAACTTTCGCCAGCTCGTCGGCAATCCGACCTTTCCGTTCTTCCGCTGGTTCTGGAATTCGGTGAAAATCACAACCATCACGACCATCCTCACGCTCACACTGACCACAATGGCAGCCTATGCGTTTTCCCGCTTCAGATTCAAAGGCCGCACAACCATGCTGAAGGCGATCCTGCTGATCCAGGTGTTCCCCAACTTGCTCTCGATCGTGGCTTTGTTCCTGATCCTGACTCAATTTGGAAGCATCATTCCTGCCATCGGTTTGAACACGCACATGGGGCTGATCCTTGTTTACCTGGGGGGTGCGATGGGCATGAATATCTGGTTGATGAAGGGCTATATGGATACAATCCCCAGGGATATTGATGAATCCGCCCATGTGGATGGGGCCTCCGATTGGCAGGTGTTTTGGACGTTGATTCTGCCGCTTTTAAGGCCGATTCTGGTTGTGATTGGGATCTTGAGCTTCATCGGCACCTATGGTGATTTTATCGTCGCCCGGACGTTGTTGAAGACGACCGAGCTGTACACCATCATGGTCGGCCTGCAGATCTATACCTCGGGTATGTTCTCGCAAAAATGGGGCATCTTCGCGGCCGGTGCGTTGATCAGCGCCCTGCCAATTATGATCATCTATTTGGTATTGCAGGACCAGATTGTCGGTGGTTTAACCCAAGGTGCTGTGAAAGGCTAAGGATCCACCATTTATCTGGCTGGGTAAAGGAAGTTTTACTGAACTTTATTCAATAAGGTGCCTTTCACCTGTACCATGTGAAAGGCACCTTTTTCCTTTGGAGGTTGAATATGGCAGCATCACCGAAAGAACCGCCCGCAGATCATATCTTTGGCGATCTGGACAGGCCTGAGCATGCAGTAGCCTGGTTAAACGATCGGTTGAAGGGTGTGCATCATTACTCGGGTAAAGACTCAGCCAATCCTAAACCGGGGGAAAGCGTCCGGTTGGTCGTGACATGCTCTGCTGATTTGCCGGTTGAATCTGTCC
>JBLRWR010000253.1:0-2190 GCA_047921135.1 Candidatus Brevefilum sp. | reverse complement strand
TCCGTCCCATACGTCAATAACAGCGATAAGTTACCTGACAGCTTGGACCTGATCACCGCACGCACCGAATTTTACGAACAACCCGCTGCCCTACCCAAGGTGGAGAGCAGCAGCATCAAAATGGACCTGCACCGGCGGGACTTCACCATCAATACCCTGGCCTTACGCCTGGATGGCGAGCATTACGGCAAAGTTCACGACTATTGGGGCGGGTTGACTGACCTGCGCAAGGGCCACATCCGGGTTTTGCACGCGCTATCCTTCGTGGATGATGCCACGCGCCTGTTGCGGGCTGTGCGCTTTGAACAACGGTTTGGGTTCGAAATTGAACCCCGCACCCTGGCCCTCATGGAAGAAAGCCTGCCTTTGCTCAAAAAGCTCACCGGCGCCCGCATCCGGCATGAGATCGTCCTCATCCTGGCCGAGCCTAAGGCACCGGAAATGCTGTCCCGCCTGGATGAGCTCGGCATTCTGCACGCCATCCATCCCGCCCTGCCCTGGGATGATGAAATTCAGGCGCAGCTCCATCAACTCGATCAGCTCGAGATTGACCCCATCTGGGCACTCCCGGAGCGGTTTGACAGCCTCAGCCACCGGCAGTTATTGGGCTTCCTGATCTGGCTGGGACATCTCCCCCAGGCAACCCTGCGTTCGATCGCCTCCCGGCTGCGCTGTAAGAGCGAATTAGTTGACTTGCTTTCAGCCACCAGCAAGATCCTGCACTGCTTGCCTGACCTGGCGGGTGCCCCGCCCAGCCGGGTCGTGCGCGAACTGGAGAAGTATCCCCGCACTGCGCAATTTGCAGCCCACCTGATCACCCCGGATAAGGACATGCGCACCCTGCTGCATCAATTTGTGAAACAGTGGTCGGTGGTATCTCCCACCATCTCGGGTGAGGACCTGCGCACCATGGGCCTCAAGCCCTCCCCTGCCTATGGTCGCATCCTTTCAACCCTGCGCGATGCCTGGCTGGACGGCGCAGTGAGGTCGCCTGAAGCGGAAGCTGCCCTGCTCGAAGACCTGCTGGCAGAAGAAGACATCAATCATCCCCAATCTTAAATCACCCGATGAGCCCAGCCACCCCTTCTGAGGATGCCTTTCGATTAGCAGACCTGACCATCCGTCAGGTCACCAGGGCGGACCTGCCGGGCCTGGAGTGGGAAGGTGAGTACTGGAAGTTTCGCGAGATGTTCGCCAACCTGTACCGCACCAGCCAATCTGGACGGGCGTTGATGTGGGTGGTGGTCAGCCCCGGGGGTGAGTTGATCGGGCAGGCGTTCGTGATGCTCAAAAGCGGTGAACGGGATGCCGCCGATGGCGTCAGCCGGGCCTATGTGTTTTCGTTCCGGGTAAAAGAAAAGTGGCGCAACCGGGGCATCGGCACGCACTTGATGGCCTTTGTTGAGGATGATCTGCGCCACAGGGGGTATCAGTTTGTCACCCTGAATGTGTCCAAAGAAAACCATGTCGCCTTGCGCCTGTATAAACGTCTGGGCTACAAAGTGATCAGCGCCCAGCCGGGTATCTGGTCCTATCGAGATCCGGACGGGGTCCTCCATCATGTCAAGGAGCCCGCCTGGCGCATGATAAAAAAACTCACCAGTGAATAAGCGGAAATCCTCATCCAAAATCATTCTGGGAGCTGCGGGGGACTTGTGGTATAGTATACATCGCTGACCGATAACATAATCTTCCTAAGAAAAGGTCAGCAGTTTTAATCACAATGGAGTGTAAATGATGAAGAAAACTTACCTGCTGCTGATATTTGTCGTGCTCATCCTGAGCGCCTGTCAGACCCCGGTTGAAGAAACGCAAGCCCCCTTAGAGGGCGAGCCCTTCGCGATCTACCTGGTGGGGGATTCACAGATCACCGGGCCGGACTTGAAAAATTATGACCTGGACAAAATCCCTTTAAATACCATGCCCATCATCATCACGGACGACCTGGCCAGCTACGATTGGGAGCGCCATGGGATAAACCTGACGGAGAACGCCTACCTGAGGTTAATTGCCATGTTCATGGGCGGCATGCCCAGCAGCGGCGTGCCCTTTGTGGTAAAGGCTTATGAACAGCCCGTCTTTGCCGGCGCGTTTTGGGCGCCCTTCTCTTCGCTCAGCTTTGATGGCGTGGTGATCCTGCAGCCCGCAGACCCTGCCGGCCAGACCCTGTATATCGAGCTGGGCTACCCG
>JBLRWR010000252.1:0-2227 GCA_047921135.1 Candidatus Brevefilum sp. | reverse complement strand
ATTCTCTTTTTCTTAGGGGAAAGTGAAGCTAAATATGATGAAATAACCTAAAATCAATCACATGAAAATCTTTCACTCTAAACAGCTTTTACCAGTATTCTGAGAGTGTTATCTTTATGAGCCTTTCTTGGTACGTACTCCACAGTAAACCCAATAAAGAGGATTTCCTTTTCTCGCAGTTACGTCACCGCGAGATCGAAGTCTATTACCCCCGTTTACGTGTTAACCCGGTCAACCCCCGATCTCGCAAGGTGAAACCCTTTTTTCCGGGTTACTTGTTCGTCCATGTGGACTTGGATGCCATCCCTCTATCCAACCTGGCCTATGTTCCTGGCGCCAATCGAGTGGTCAGCTTTGACCACGAGCCAGCCGTTGTCCCAGATGAAGTTATCCTCACCATCAGGCAAAATGTTGACCGAATCAACGAGAATCCCAACCTGCAGCGAGATCAATTAGCCCATGGCGATCCTGTGACCATCCAGGGCGGTCCCTTTGAGGGTTACGAGGCGATCTTTGACACCCATTTAGAAGGCAGTGAACGCGTGCGCCTGCTGATCAAGCTCTTGCGGGGAAAGCAAATGCGGGTTCAGGTGCCAAACAATATGGTCAAACCCAAAAGGAAATAAGAAATACTGATGTGCGATTGACAGCCAAGCGGTTGCGTTTACCGCACGAACACGCAGTTCAGTTGCGCAATAAAGTGCAGGACCTGAATATGCGCCGTGAAATTTACATGGATGCCATGGAGGCAATCTCCGCCGGCATCACCGCCATCAGCCGCTTTTCCGAGCTCAATGAAACCCCGGAAGCGTTGATGCAATCTTATACCAGCCTGTCTGCCAAGGTCAGTAAGGTGACCATTGTGGGCCAAAATGAGACCATTGAAGCCCTGGCAAATTTTCAACTCGAATTAAATGGGGCTTTTCTGCGGTTGAGTGCAAAACGGGATAAGTTTGATGCTGAACTGCGCGAAAGTGAGAGAATTGAAAAATCAATCCAATCCACCCAGGAAAAACTCAATTTCCTCTCTGAGCAAATCACCAAAGCAAGGCTTCAGGCATTACCACAAGAACAAATCCAACAGCTTCAGTCAGAATTTAATCATGTAAACCAGAAACTAAAAGACCTGCAAACGCAAGATGAGGAGATTGGACTCCAGCTCATGCAGAGTATTGCAAACCTGGTGCAAACCTCAATGGCCGAGGTCTCCTGCCTTAACAATTTACTTGTGCCATTGATCAGCTTAATGCGTAAAGAATTAGAGCTCCCCTTCAACGAGGAGCACTTTGCGAGGATCCTTGAAAAAGGCAATACCGAATTGGAAAACTACATGGCTTCATTCTTCCAGCATGCCCAGCAATCTACGAATGAAGATTAAAATCAATCAACAAAAATGTAGTCAAGATGGGATAACCACCTAAATTATCTGTTAAAAGTCAATTCTTTAACATGGCGTGATGTGAAGGTTCTCATATCACACTATTGACTCTACTCAAACACCACCCGTAAATACCCCAACGTGTTCAATAAGCGCTCCAGGAACAGTTCAGCATTAAACTGCGCCTGATCCAGGATCCCATCCTCAATAGCGCCATTGTAGATCTCTTGTTCAGCCACCCGGCGCGCGGCTGTTTCCAGTTCAGAGTCACTCTTGCGCAGGAGGCCCGTGGTGCGGTCATAAATGTAGGATTTTTCATTGTCAAGAGTCGCCACAAACACCTCTGCCTCAGGCAGGCTTACATACAACGTCCCGTCTTCCATCCGCAGATCTTCAACGGAAAGACCTGCCAGGTCCACCCCAGCGATCACATAGCCGTGCGCCACCAGCAAGAGTTTGTCGCCAAACAACGGCCCCAATACGCCCTGGTTGACCTCAGCAGTGATGACCTTCTGTACAGAATATTGAATCGTCTCCAGGCGCGCCAGGGATTGTACCTCCCTGATAATGGTGACCGGGTCCGGGATCACCGTCGGCGTGGGATTCAACAGCTGAGAAACCTGGGTGCTGAGCATATTGTTGACATTTTGCACAGGAGACAAAGCTGAGTCAATTGTGCGAGTGACGGTGATCACCAGGAAAATCGCAGAGCCGATCACTGTAATTAACAAAACCAGCAATAAAATACCGACCAGACTTAATCCCGCTTTTTTCTCTTCCATAATTTCCTTCTGCCCTTATAAAGTAATTGATTGACCAAGCTTAGTCTACCATATCAAAACGTAATGG
>JBLRWR010000251.1:0-2279 GCA_047921135.1 Candidatus Brevefilum sp. | reverse complement strand
GAGAAACCGAGACAAGGGCGGCGGTAGCTTTGCCAGGATGCGCTTCTTCACCGGCAGGGTAACCGCCGGGTGTGCAGGCCTGACAGAACTGATTCGCCCATCCGGGCGATAATCCACATCCACCAATGCGGGCACATACACGCCCGTTATCCCTGCCATCCTGACCAGCAGTGCCTGGCGGGATTGACCGGATTCAACCCAGGCCTGGTGCGCAGCAACGATTTCAAAAATCACCTCCTCTCCCTCGCCGATGGCAAACGCATCCACAAAGGGTGCCACGGGTTCTGGGTTAAAAACCGCCTGCCCGCCGGCAATCACCAGGGGGTGATGGGCACCCCTTTCTGCGCTATACAGCGGGATGTCCGCCAGGTCGAGGATGTTGAGGAAGTTGGTATACAGTGTCTCATACGGCAGGCTCACACCGATGATCTCAAAATCAGCCAGGGAGCGCTTATTCTCCAGGCTGAATAGGGGAATATCTGCAGCCCGCATCGCGGCTTCCATATCCACCCAGGGTGAAAAAGCGCGCTCGGCGGCAACATCCGCGTGCTGGTTAAGCAGGTCATACAGCAAAGCCATCCCCAGGTTGGACTGGCCCAAATCGTAGATATCCGGAAACACCAAAGCCACATGGGTCTGTACCGAATCCCACGGCTTGACCACCTGATTGAGCTCACCCCCCACATAACGGCCAGGTTTGGTCACCGTCGGCAGGATGCGCTCCACACGCAGTTGGAGACCTTCTTTTGCGATTGGCATCATCCTAAAATAACCCCTTATAAGTGCCGCCGTCAACCGACAACATCACACCCGTCACATACGAGGCCGCCGGCGAGAGCAAAAAAGCCGCCACCCGGCCAAATTCCTCCGGGGTGGCCATTCTGCCCAGGGGCGTGTCGGCGTTATGTGCCTCAATTTCGTCTTCAACGGTGGTGTGATTGCGTTGTGCCCGGTCAGCCATCAACTGTTCAACCCGCTCGGTGTACGTCCAGGAGGGCAGGATCGAATTGAACCGAATCCCCTCCCCGCCCAACTCAAGCGCCAGGGTTTTCGTTAGCCCGGCCGTAGCCGCCCGGATGCTGTTGGAGAGTACCAGGTTGGGGATCGGCTGCTTGATTGAGATCGATGTCACCGTCAGGACGGAAGGTGCTTCAGATTTTCTCAACGCCGGCAGGGCTGCCCGGATCAGGCGGACGTGGCTCATAAAGGAAAGCTCCACCGCGTGCGACCAGGTGGCTTCGTCGATGTCTTCAAAGGCCGCCGGGGGCGGGCCGCCAGCATTGGTGAACAGCAGGTCAAGGCCCCCAAACGCCGAAATGGTTTCAGCAACCAATTTCGCTGGGGCTTCTGGGTCAGTCACATCAGCAGGCAGCGTGAAAACTTCCACGCCGAATTGGGTGAGTTCCTCACGGGCTGCAGCGAGCTTATCCTCGTTCCGGCTGTTGATGGCCAGGCGGACACCCTCCTGGGCCAAAATCCTGGCCGTGGCCAAGCCCAAACCAGAGCTGGCACCGGTCAGCAGGGCGGTTTTTCCTTTTAATCCCAAATCCATTGATGTAGTTCCTTTTTCTAAGCGATGATCTCGATTTTTTCTTGTGTGAGGGGCATATCAGGCCAGTGACTCTCGTAAAAAGTGACCACGCTTGCCAGGGTTCGTTCAGCATAATCACCCGGGCTGGCCGCACAGGCAATTAGCAATTCACACCGCTGCCAGGTGTCATGATGCCCAAATTCCACCACCGAGATATTAAACTCCTTATGCAGGCGCGCCAGGATCGGCTTGATCAGGCGGCGTTTCTCTTTTAGTGAGTGGCAATCAGGTAGATACAGGGTCAGGGATAAAATTCCGACAGTCATAGTCTTAATTAAACCCGACAAACCCTAAATGTCAATCAGGCTCTGGTTTCGCTGGCAACAGGATTGGTGAGCGTACCCAGCCCTTCAATGGTAATTGAAACAGTATCCCCGTCCAGCAAGTCGCCCACCCCCGCCGGGGTGCCGGTCAGGATCAGGTCGCCGGGCTCTAGCGTCATCACCGAGGAGATAAAAGCGATCAGCCTGGGGATGGAGAAGACCATGTCGCGGGTCGAAGCCATTTGCCGCAGTGCCTGGCTGACATGGCAGGTAATCAAGGCATCGGCTGGGTCAAACTCGGTTTCGATCCACGGCCCCAGGGGGCAGAAGGTATCAAACCCCTTACCGCGCAGCCAGGTCACATCAGCCCGCTGCAGGTCCCGGGCAGTCACGTCGTTGGCGATGGTGTAACCAAAGACGTGCGC
>JBLRWR010000250.1:0-2333 GCA_047921135.1 Candidatus Brevefilum sp. | reverse complement strand
GGTGTGAGTAAAATAAAAAAAATCCCGCAAGAAGATGATATTCTGCGGGATCAATCAGAAGTTGCTATTTAACAAATGGTCAGGTTACCAATCTGTATGGAAAGAACCCTCTTTATCCAGCCGCCGGTAGGTGTGCGCCCCAAAAAAGTCACGTTGGGCTTGGGTCAAGTTAGCCGGCAGGCGTTCCGTCCTGTAGGAATCAAAGTAGGCCAGGGCTGAGCTGAGCGCATATACCGGGATACCTATTTGGATGGCGGTGGTCAGCACATACCGCAAAGCGCCCTGGCGCCTGACCACTTCACCCCGAAAATGTTCATCCAACAACAAATTATCCAACGATTTATCCCGGTCATAAGCCTTCATAATATCATCCAGCAGGTCTGCCCGGATGATGCAGCCAGCCCGCCAAATCTTGGCGATCTTCTTCATATCCAGTGCATAACCATATATATCAGATGCCGCCTGCATCAAACCAAAACCTTGCGTATATGCCAAAATCACGCTGGCATATAACGCAGCCCTTACCGCTGAAATTAATTCCTCTCGATCACCCGAAAAACTTGGGGCAGGCCCTTGAATAAGCTCATGGGCCACTTTCCGCTGGCTTTTCATCCCCGAGATGATGCGGCTGGCCACTGCCGCATTGATGGTATGGGTGGGTGCGCCTAAATCAAAGGCGTTCTGGCTGGTCCATTTGCCGGTGCCCTTTTGCTGTGCTTCATCCAGGATCACATCCAAAAGCGGTTTGCCTGTTTCTTCATCCATCTTTCTAAAGATCTTGTAGGTGATCTCGACCAGATAGGATGAAAGCTCACCATCATTCCAAGTCTCAAACAAGTCCCCCAATTCCTCCGTGCTCAAGCCCAGGCCTCTGCCCAGCAAGTCATATGCTTCGGCAATCAACTGCATGATCGCGTATTCTATGCCGTTGTGCACCATTTTCACATAATGCCCGGCCCCTCCTGGCCCGACGTAATCAACGCACGGCTCTCCATCATAAGCCTTCGCAGCAGCAGCGGTGAAAATTTCCGCCAAAGCCTCCCAGGCCTCCTGGCTGCCGCCCGGCATGATACTGGGGCCATGTAAGGCGCCTTCTTCGCCGCCCGATACGCCCGCACCAATGAACAATAAGCCTTCCTCCTCTAACGCTTTCGTGCGGCGCTCCGTATCCTCAAACAATGAATTACCACCATCGATCAGGATATCGCCAGCTTCGAGAAAGGGTTTGATATCCTTGATGACCGCATCCACAGCCGGCCCAGCTTTAACCATGAGCATAATCCGACGCGGCTGTTCTAACTGCGCTGTTAAGTCCGGGTAGCTGTAAGCGCCAATAATGGCCTGGTCATCCCGCAAGCCTGCTAGAAATTCCCGGGTGACCGATTCCGTCCGGTTATAAACAGCCACCGGGTAACCCTTGTTGGCGATATTTAGGGCCAGATTCTGCCCCATCACACCCAAACCAACCATCGCAAATTTTGCTTTTTCCATCGAGCCTCCTAGGTTTCTTTGCGTTTATCCAATTTTATTCAGGTTTGCAACGCATGCCCAACCGAAAAGCCATCATCTGAGGGACATCAGCCTGGCAAAACATCACCACTGATCACTTGTATCTCTTAAAAATTATAACACGCCGGACTTATTAATTTCCCCTCACCAAGCCAAAATTTTACAGTACTTACCCATCCGCGGGGTGTAGACTGCTTACCACCTTTTTCTTCGTGCTTTAGCTCGTTGAGCTGCCCACGCATGTTCATTTTCTGGAATAGGTTTAACCTCCTCAGGCGGTCTATACATCAGCTCAATGGCTTCCTCGGGGCATACCCGGGCACACACACCACACCCAACGCATGCGTTCCTGTCAACCTGGGCAGCCAGGTCTACCTCAATTGCATTGAACTGGCACATCTTTTCGCAGTCCCCACAGGCCACACACCGGGCCGGATCAACTTTGGCATAAAAGGCAGACCGGGCAACAATATTCGCCATGCGCTTGTCGGCAATCCCCCGTAATAACCCGCAACTACAGGTGCAGCAGCTACATACATAACTGATATCTTGTTTTCGGTTAGAAACTGTGTGGACCAGGCCGGTACGGGCCGCAGAATCCAGCACCCTCAGCGCCGATACCAAATCCAAAGCCGCCATCTCCCCATGGCTATCAAAGGCACCCGGGGTATCGCTCATCGCCAAACAGACCCGTATTGGATGCTCGCAAGCCCGACCCAATAAAGCCTGCTGTTTACGGCAGATGCAATCCAAAACCGCCCAGGCCTTTTTTTGGGATAAAATTGCAATCACATCCTCCTCCGGCAGAATTTCAACATTGGCAG
>JBLRWR010000249.1:0-2339 GCA_047921135.1 Candidatus Brevefilum sp. | reverse complement strand
TGCCTGGTGACCCCAATAAATATTATGAACTTGATTCAAACCCCTTCAGGGTCAATAGCACCTCGGTCACCGGTGATTTCGACAACTATGTGCTGGTCAACTTCACCAACACCTACAGCAAACAGGTCTCAGAGGTGGATGTGTATGTGTTAGTCTTCGATGAGCAGGGTGATATCATCGGCGGCGGAAACACCTGGACCAATGAACCCACACCTGCCGGCGGTATAGGTGAGATTGAAGTGTGGGTCTCTTATGGCTCAAACAAAACCATTGCCGACATTCAAGCCTGGGTGGTCCCCAGCTACTTTACCAGGTTTGAATAACGCGCCTCAATGCCGCCGATTTACGCGGTAATCGTTGGGCATTGAAATCGAACAGGGCACGGAATCCGTGCCCTGTTTTATATTGTCCACTGATCGTTGACCATGCCCACCAGGAACCAAACGCCATCCTCCTGGATGAAGACCAGGCGCAAGCTGACCCAATCCATGCCGCCATAATCCGGGTTAAATCCGCTGAAATGATATTCAACAAAGGACGCGCCGGGATAGAACTCGGCGATGTTGTTGATCATGCTGCTCCAGCCCAATTCCTCATCAACGGCCATCGCCTCGGGATTGGCAAAATCGGCCGAGTACAAGAAACGCTCGTAATATCCATCAAAAGTCAGCTCGATCGGGTCCCCGGTGCCGTCATAGGCGCCCCACAGGTAGACCTGATCAGACCCCACCAGACCGGGCAGGTCCTCCGGCATGAACACCAGGTGATCGTCCTCCACATAGGTATAGGGTGAGAAGCGCACGCCCTTCATCGGGTGGACAAATTCTGCCACCTTCTCCAAATCCCTGGCCGCCAGGGCGTTGATCACCTCATTTGCTGTTTCCTCCAGCGTAAGGGGCGGCGTCTCGGTCGGCGCAGGCGTGGGAGCGGGTGCCTCGGTTGGACTGGGTTCAATCTCGGGAACGGGTGTTAAATCAGCAATCGGTGCTGGTGCACATGCCGCCAGGAGCAAAAACACGAACACCAAGAAAATCAAACGAATTGTTTTCAATGTGCATCTCTCCTCAATATTAAAAAACTAATTTTTAATTGATTTTACCCACAGTTAGGTGTTTCCCAAAGTTTACGCGTGTGGTAAACTTCTAGGGTTATTTTCATTTAATCTTGTTGCAGCTATGAAAGGCAATTGTTGTGGAAGAAAAGAAAGAAAAACAAAAAAGTTCAACCCAGATTGGGATTGATTTTATCCTGCCCGTAATCCTCATCGCGGGGCTGGTTGCTTTGCTGGCCATTATGATGAGCCAACCTGCTCAGGAGCATACCACCCTCATCCCCGGGGAACAGGAATATTTCTTCATCATGATCCTGGGGTACGTGATCATTGCCATGGAATTGGCCACCGCGTTTGTGATCGTGGCAGCGTTAACCCGTGCAACAATCAGCTACACCCGCCACCTGTTTGACCCCATTAACCGGCAGATCAACTATACCGAACGCATCCGCTTGCGCCTGGGGCACATGCTCAACCTCGGGCTCGAATTCGCCATCGGCAGCGATATCCTGCGCCTGACCATCGCACCTAACACGCGCGACATCGTCATCCTGTTCACCAAAGTCCTCCTCAGGATCCTGCTCAACTACTTCCTGGATCGAGAAATTCAAGTCAGCGAGGAATTGTGCGGCCCGGGCAATTATGTCCCGCCGCTGACCGACTTGGACGGCCCGGATGAGAATATTTAATCCACCTGTTCCTGACCTTCAAGAGACCCATGCCTGAGAACACAGCAGTTCTGCAGCAAGACCTGGCCTTTATCGCCTATATCGACCGCCTAAAAAACATCATCCGTGTGAACGCCTTGTTTGACGGTTCCCGGGAAGAAAACACAGCCGAACACTCCTGGCACGCCGCGCTGAGCGCATTGATTTTAGCCCCCTATGCCAATCAAGCCGTCGATGTTGACCGGGTGGTCCGTATGCTGCTGGTCCACGACTTGATTGAAATCGAAGCTGGCGACACCTTTGCCTACGCCGACCCCGAGGTTTTGGCCCAACAAGAAGCGCTTGAAATTGAGGCCGCTGAAGTGGTGTTCGGCCAGATCAGCTCGCCGCTAAACGAAGAATTGCGCGCGTTGTGGGACGAATTTGAAGCACGGGTTACCCCCGATGCAAAGTTTGCCAAAGCCATTGACCGTTTTATGCCTTTGTTTAGCAATATTCAAAACGGCGGGGAGATCTGGAAGCAGCGCGGGGTCAAATTGGCGCAGGTGCGGCAGAATATCGCCATCATTCGGGAAGGGTCAACCCGGCTGGCAGACCTCTCCGAGGACATGGCCGCCGAC
>JBLRWR010000248.1:0-2346 GCA_047921135.1 Candidatus Brevefilum sp. | reverse complement strand
GTTGCAGATTGCCAGACGGTGGCAAAAACAGCAGCCAGCTATGGCTTCCCGCCGGAGCGGATGGTGCTTTTCCCCTGGGGTGTTGATTTAAGCCATTTTTCCCCTGACTCTGCAGTTGAGCCAGGTGATCGGATTCGGCAAAACCTGGGCTGGGAGGGACAGTTTGTCCTCTTTTGCAACCGGTCCTGGTCGGCGCCTTATGGTGTGGATGACCTGGCGCAGGCCTTTGTGATGGCCTATCAACACCGCCCAGACCTGCGTTTACTGCTGGCAGGGGATGGTCCCCTTGCTGAGCGCCTCCGCCACATCCTGGCGCCCGTGGGTGATGCCGTCCACTTTCCGGGGTGGGTAACGCGTGAGGATTTACCGGCTTATTATGGCGCAGGTGATCTGTTTGTGAGCCCTTCCCATTGTGATGGGTCTTCCGTATCGCTGATGGAAGCCCTGGCGTGTGGCCGGCCGGTGCTGGTCTCAGATATTGATAGCAACCGGGAGTGGGTCAGGCCTGGTGAGGTGGGGGACCTGTTCGACGTTGGGGATGTGAATAGTTTGGCATCGCAATTGATCGCAGTGGCAGCAAACCCGGATTTGGCTGCTTATGGCAGGCAGGCCAGGAAGTTAGCTGAAGCGCGTGCAAATTGGGATGTGAACTTTCAAAAATTGATGCTTGCCTATCAAATGGCGCTGGCATAAAGCTGCAGTCAGCCATCTGATCCCCTTGAAATGTATAGCCGAATGGGTTTAAATGCGTTAGAATGCACTGGTATTTTACTCAATAGTAGAAGATCGATTATAGGTATACCAAACAATGAAAAAACATACACTACATCTGGTGATATTAACATTGTTGCTGGCCGGCCTGGCCTGCAACTTGCCTTATCAGAATCCGGCTGCGGAAGTTCCCGCGATAGTTGACCCTGCAACAGGTTTTCGGGTTGAATCCCGGGTTTCGGGTGGCGACCTCATCAGCCTGGCAGTGCCTGATTCCTTTGTGCTGGGACAATCTGGCTCAGAACTATCAGCCCTGATAGGCGGCGTGGATTTACCGGTTGAGTTTGACCTGGAAGGATTGGCCAGCGGCGCCCAGACGGACGTGCTCCTGTGGGGTTACGATGCTGGGAGCGCAGCACAGGTCCCGACCAGTTTTGTGGTCATTAAAAATGAGACCTATGCGGCCATGCCTTTAGGGCTAATGCCTACCATTGCCGGCCCTCTGGTGGGTGATAATGTTGAGATCCTCCAGGAGCAGCGGATGACAATTGCCGGCCGCGATACGTTACGCTGGATCACCGTCACCCGCGAAGGTGGGATGGAGTTGACCCAGGCGGTGTATATTTTCAAAGACTCAGGTGTTTTATACCTGGTTGGGTTTAATGCTGACCGTCAGGAAGTTGGAACACAGTTGCCCATCTACGATGCCATTGTGGCGTCGTTGCGCATTGAAGACTTGGAGTGAGGTTTTAACACAGTGCCGGCCAGAGATTCATCAATTCTCGCAATTATCCAGGCCCGGATGGGCTCAAGCCGCCTGCCTGGCAAGGTCTTGGCAGATCTCAGCGGAGAGCCGCTCATCATCCGGGAGGTGATCCGGGTTCGGCGGGCGCAATCCCTGGGCAGGGTGGTGGTAGCCACAACGGTTGACCCGGAGGATGATCAAATTGCTGATGTTTGCCGAGTGCGCGGCATACCCTGTTTTCGGGGCCATCCCCACGATGTTCTTGACCGCTATTACCAGGCCGCGCGGCTGTTTAAGGCTGAGACGATTGTGCGGCTGACGGGTGACTGTCCTGTGATTGACCCGCGCGAGATCGACCGGACGGTACGGGCATATTTTGCTTCCGGGGTGGATTTTGCCGCCAACCGCCTGCCGCCGCCCTGGACGCGCACCACGCCGATTGGCATGGATACAGAGGTGGTGAGCTTCGAAAACCTGGCCCGCGCCTGGCGTGAAGCTGAGGGCAAACACGAGCGCGAACACGTGATGCCCTATTTTTATGTCCATGAAGGGCGTTTTAAGGTCTTGCTGGTGAATCACGAACCAGACCTGGGAGGTTACCGGTTGACGGTGGACACGCCAGAGGATTTGGCACTGATCCGGCGGATCTTTGACCATTTTGAGGGCACAGATGAGTTCTCATTAAGTGATATCATTACGGTATTAGAACAGCGCCCGGATTGGATGGCGCTCAATGCCGGGGTGGTCCATAAGGGTTACCGGGACACGGACGCTCGTTTTGATTAGCAGGTGGTGGAGACGACATGACTGTTAACTTTTCTTGCCTGATTGAAAAGCGACCCTGGCTAAAACTAGCCCTATTGTTGATCATTCTGGCCTTTTTCGCCTGG
>JBLRWR010000247.1:0-2363 GCA_047921135.1 Candidatus Brevefilum sp. | reverse complement strand
CGAACTGGAATTCAGCCAGATCACCACCATTGGTACGCTGTTGATGGTGCAATTCGTGGGCATCCCCTTCTCGCTGCTGTTTGGCAAGCTGGGGAAAATTCTCGGCACCAAGCGCTCGATCCTCATCAGTTTGGGCGTTTACACGGCCATTGCGATCGGCGGCTATTTCATGTACCAGGAGATCCACTTCTGGATCCTGGGCTTTGGCGTGGCGATGGTGCAGGGCGGCAGCCAGGCACTTTCACGCTCGCTATTCAGCCGCATGCTGCCCGCGAGCAAATCAGCCGAGTTTTACTCCTTCTTCAGCGTCTCTGAGAAGGTGGCCGGGACAGTTGGCCCGTTGATGTTCAGCGTGGTGAGCACCGTGATGGGCGGCAGCCGGATTTCGATCGTCTCACTAATCATCTTCTTCATCCTGGGCGGTTACCTGCTGACCCGGGTGGACGAGAACGAAGGCATGCGCGTGGCAAAAGAGGAAGAAGAGCGGTTCATCAAAGCCTCATCCGCAGGCGTTGCGGCCTAAACCAGACATTCAGTTGTAGATCAACAGACCCATCAACCGAGGCCAAGAAAATTGGCCTCGATTTTTTCTTTAGCCGATTTTAAATCGTCCAGCACACCGCCAGATAACACCTGATTTTTGCTTTTAGCTGTTCATCATCGATCAAACGATGCACATCAGATCACCTTTACAAGATGCATGTGAGGATTATAATTCTTAGCATCACCCCAAGTTCAGGAGCATGTGCTAACCATGAAAACATTTCGAGTCGCACTGTTGGCAAATTTAAAGGTAAACGCACCCCATTGGGAAGGCATGCCTGAAGATCAATGGGATGACCTCGACAGCGAATCCACCATCCAGGCTTTGCTGGATGCCTTGCGCGCAGGTGGACACATATGCGAGTTTTTGGAGGGAGATCTCTCCATCGTTGATACCGTCCGCAAATTCAAACCGGATATTTGTTTTAACATTTGTGAAAGCCACTTCGGTGATGCGCGCGAGGCGCAGGTGCCGGCCATTTTGGAGAAACTGCGTATCCCCTACACCGGTTCGCAGGTCTTGTGCCTGGCTTTAGCCCTTGATAAGCCGATGACCAAGCGCGTGTTGGCCTATCACGACCTGCCCACACCTGATTTCCAGACCTTTGAACGCGTCAATGAACCGCTGGACCCTAAAATGGCGTTCCCGTTGTTTGTCAAACCCAGCCGGGAGGGTACGGGCATGGGCGTCACCGCCCAATCGATCGTGCACGATGAAGACCAACTGCGTGACCGGGTGAAGGTCATGATAGAGCGCTATCACCAGCCTGCCCTGGTGGAGACTTTCATTGAAGGCCGGGAGGTGACGGTGGGTATGGTGGGCAACCTGGTGGGGCCGGTTGCCCGGCGGATGCCGCATGATGAGAACCTGCCGCGTGTGCAGGCCGGACTGCGCTTCTTCCCGCCGATGGAGGTGGACCTCTCCCCCTACCTCGAGACGGATGCGGTGTATGCCAACCGCTTGAAAGTGGCCCTGGCCGACCAGCTCAACTACATCTGCCCGGCACTGCTGGATGATGACCTGGTAGACGAACTCAATTGGCTGGCGGCGGCGGTCTTCCGCGTTACAGGCGCGCTGGATGTAGCCCGGGTGGATTTTCGATTAAACGTTCACGAAGATTGGAAGCCCTACATCCTTGAGATCAACCCCCTGCCCGGGCTTTCACCCGGCATCTCAGACATCGTCATTGAAGCAGCTGCCGACAGGATGGATCATACCGAACTTGTCAATCTGATCCTGGAGACAGCGTTGCGGCGCTATGGGATGATTGATTAATGCGTGGTGAGTGGTAAGTAGTAATTGGTGATTTGGAATTAGTAATTGGTGACCTGTCCTGAATAAGGATTACAGTGATAAGCGCTAAATGACTCATTTATAGTAAATCTTTAGCTATAACCGACAAGAAACCCTCATATTTTGGCATAAGGAAATAAAAAGTAGGGGCAGATCAAGCGCTCTGCCCCTGCCAGCGGGTTAAATTATTAAACGGCTTGTTTTTATAAGTCATCAGGGGGCTGATGGTTAATCAAACGATTTCCACCACAGGCCGGTGCATTCCGGCACGATTACGCCGGTTCCCTCCTGCCACATGGGCATGGGCGCATCGCCAAAAAAGAACTGGGTCAGTGTCTGGGCCTCAGCCTCGTTTTTGAAGCAGTAATCCGTCCGAATCCATTTTGAACGGAAACCGTGGGTGTCCAGGTAGGCCAGGTAATCCACCAGCACTTCCGGCCGGTTGGGGGCAGTGAACCCAGTCCCCAGGGATTCGATCAGGATCAGAATCCCGCCAGGGCGTAACACGCGCCTGACTTCTAAGAGG
>JBLRWR010000246.1:0-2370 GCA_047921135.1 Candidatus Brevefilum sp. | reverse complement strand
CTTCGTTCGTACCGCTGCCTTACGCGAATTACACACAGAGATGACCCGGTACACCAACCCAACCCATCTTGAGTACGCCATATGCCTGCATCTATGCGAAACTAAGGCGTATTTTCACCATATCCCCAAGGTTTTAGCGACCCAAACACGTCTTGTCACGCCCGATTCACCACAAACGCAACAGGTGATCGTCGATCATCTTAACCGGCATGGATTAACAACACCCAAGGCGTCCAAAAGTGCGTTGGGTGTCCGCTTCACCTGGGGGTATAAGTCCCCCAGCTTGGCCATCATCATCCCCTCAAAGAACAATGCTCGTTTCCTGCAAACGCTTATCCCTGCATTAGTCGATCAGCCTTATCAAGGCGAAAAATCGATCTACATCGTTGACAACGGCAGTGATGACCCGGAGACCGTGCGCTATTATCAAGAGATCAAAAATCATCCAAAGATCAAGATCATCTCCTACCCACAGCCTTTTAATTACTCCCAAGCCATCAACCTGGGTGTGCGCGAGTCCTCCTCGGAGTTGGTCCTGCTGATGAACGATGATATGGCCCTTATGGATGAAATCTGGCTGGATGAGCTGGCGCAATGGGCAACACGGCCGGATATTGGCGTTGTGGGGCCGAAACTTTTACGGAAAAACCACACCATCCAGCACGCCGGGATCATCATGGGCCTGACCGGGTTTATCGGCCATATTTATCTTAATGCCCCCGAAGATTATCACGGCTTGTTGGGGTCAGTAAATTGGTACCGCAACTACCTGGCGGTGACAGGCGCCTGCCAGATGATCCGCAGAGAATTGTTCAACGAAGTTGGGGGCTATGATGAAGGGTTCAGGCTGGCTTTTGGGGACATTGATTTTTGCCTCAGGGTGTACGAAAGCGGTTACCACAACGTATACACACCTTTTGCCCGGCTTTACCACTTTGAAGGCAGCTCGCGGGGCTATAAAACTCCCGTTGAGGATGCGCTTAGAGGGTATGATGCCTTTGAAAGCTACCTGATCAGTGAGGACCCCTATTTTTCTCCAAATCTGACCTATTCTCGCATTCCCAAGTGTGTATTAAAACCCCGCACAACTGAGGAGCGCAGAAAGCAAATTCAAGCCCGGAAGGCTTTCTATCTTAAAAATGCATAACCGCTGTGACCAAAATAACCACAGCGGTTGTGTTAATACTCAATCACGACTGTTAAATCTCTAATTCTGTCCCTGAAAGCTTCTCGATCACGCCAATCACCGCAGAATTATCCAGCTCTCGCATCCCCATCTCGAGCATGGCATTAAATAACTGTGTATTTAATGCAGATGAAGGCAACGAAATACCAAATTCTCGGGCAGTATCCATGACGATACCCAGGTCTTTTGCTTGCATGTAAGCTTTAAATCCCGGCTGGCGAGTGCCAGAAAACAGGCGCTGGGGTTTGTTATCCAGCGTCCAACAGCCGGCAGCACCGCCGCGAATTGCTTGAACTACCTTTTGCGGGTCTGCACCGGCTTTTTGTGCCAGGATTAACAATTCCCCCATGGCAACCATCTGGGCAGCCACCATGATCTGGTTAGCAGCCTTAGCAATCTGGCCGTCACCCAGGCCGCCCACATGCGTGATGGTCTTTCCAACGGCTTCCAGCACAGGCCGCACTTTATTCAGCGCATCCTCAGGTCCGCCGATCATGATGGTCAGCGTGCCATCCCTTGCACCAATATCACCACCACTTACGGGCGCATCGAGCATGGTCACCCCCTTTTGGGCCAATCGCTCACCGACCATCCGGGCTGTGGCAGGTTTGATGGTCGAATTATCAATGAAGATCAATCCTTCATGAGCACCTTCTATAATGCCGCCCTCCCCCAAAGCCACCAGTTCTACATCCGGCGAATCGGGCAGGTTGGTGAACACGACATCCACCTGTTGGGCTACTTCAGCAGGTGAATGCGCTTCAATGGCGCCCTCACCCACCATCTCCTTTACGCTTTGTCGGCTGCGATTGTGCACAACAAGTTCGTATCCTGCTTTCTTAATATTGCGTGCCATCGATTTACCCATGATGCCTAATCCAATATAACCAATTTTCAATGCCATTTTTCTTAACATCCTTTCCGCTTATATGAACCCATCTATTATACCTGTCCCGCAACAATCCTCAGCCGTCACAAGCGGCGGACAAACGCTTCCGGATCGCTCAAGAACGATCGGTACAGTTTGACATGCTCTATCTGGTGATAATCGATTGGCGCAGGAGGCTCCTGATCTAAATCCAGAACTTCAGCACCCGGAATAGCCATTAAGATTGGTCATGAAGATTATTCGTCCCTGTGAACCAGGCCCTGCTCCCAGGCATAGACGGCTGCCTGCGTGCGGT
>JBLRWR010000245.1:0-2371 GCA_047921135.1 Candidatus Brevefilum sp. | reverse complement strand
CTTGGCATGCATGCGCCGCTCGGGGATCACCTCGCGGTCAAAATGGGCCAGCTTTTCCAGGTACCACACATCCTGCAGCAGCATCGGCCCGCGCGGACCCGCCGTCATGGCATTGTCGTTCTCTGGTACAGGTGCCCCAGCAGCAGTGGTCAATTTCTTTTTTTCGTCCATTGTTTCTCCTTTATTGTGATTCAGGTAAGGGTTGGCAAGCAGGGCACAGCCCTGTGAAATAAATATCTTTTTTGTCGACCTGGAAAGTATTCAATCCGTTAACCGGGATCTGTTCAAGATCCACCTCAAAATCAGTGATCTGCCCGCAAGAGTCACAGCGAAAATGCCCGTGATTGCCAAGCAGGGTGTCATAGCGCTGCGCATCCAGATCAATGTTGACCTCGCGCACCAGCCCAGCCTCAATTAGGGTGTGCAAGGTGTTATACACTGTGGCTTTTGAAAGGGTGGGGATGTGCGGAGCGAGCGCGGTAAAGATGTCTTCCACACTGGGATGCGACTCGGATTCGCTCAGGTAAGCGAAAATTTGGATGCGGTGATAGGAAGGGCGGATCCCGTGGCGGGTAAGCTGCTCTGCAATAGGGTTGAAAACTTCTGGCAAATTTTCCTTATAATCATTCTAATTTTGTAAGAATTACAACAATTATAAATGATTACAGCAAGCTGTCAAGATAACACTAGATTTTTGTTAATCAGCATCAGAAACTCGTCCAGGGTCAGTCCCCGCCCTCGTCGATCAAAGTGTGCTGAATCGGCCCATACCACAGCATCGGCGTGAAGAATTTTTGGCAGGCATTGCAGTAAAATTGCCCCGGCTTTGGCCCCCAGGGGATGAACTTGGCTTTTTGTGTCGCACAGCGGATGACCATCGTCATGCCAATCACACCAATTTGCACATCAGCCGTGTCCGCCGATCCGCAGCGCACGCAAGTCGGCAGTGTCATCTGTTCAAATTTCCAAATCTGCTCCGTGATGCCCGGATAGTTCGCCTCATACCTCTCATACCGCTTGATAAATGCTTGATCCATGCTGCCTTTCATCTGATTTTTGTCAGTTTTCCAGCTATGGGGAAGTTTTTTCTTCCGCCTTGAGCCGATACACCGCCATTAACAACTCAAACATCGCTTCACCAGTAAAGGATTCATCGATGTTCAAGCGGGCTACAGACCCCATGCGCTCAAACCCGGGCAATCCGGACACGGCGTCTTCAAAGGATTTCACCGCATCCGGAATGCAGTCCAGGTAAGCCGCGGGATGATCCGCATCAGCCAACCCCCATGCCACCTGGATGGCCGCCGGCTTCCCCTGTCCCGGGCAGACCAGTGTGAGCATATTAAACCGCCGCGCACGGCGGGCCAGGTTGCCACTTTTGTGATCCCTGGTTTGCAGCTTCAAATAAATCCGGCCGATTTTGGTACATTGCACAATGCCCCCCGCCGCCCGCCATGATGTGACCATCCGGTCAAACAGGTTGCGCACAAAGGGATCGCACAGGTCCAGCGTGGATTTCACGCGGCTGGGCGTTGAGCGAGGCGCACGCACCTTGGGCGTGACCGCCCCATGATCAATCCTGCGCACCAGGGCGCCCATCGCCTCAACCAAATGGTCCATGGCCGCCAGGTCGAGGGTCAACACCCCCTGGACATGGGCAGAACTGGCCGTCAACCGCAGGGTCAGGCATTTCTCCACAGCTTGCTGATAAGCGGTAAAGGCATCTGTGGGGATGCCCTCTTGCTTGCGCAACGAGTCCCAGCGTAAAATGATCGCAGGCGGGATGGCCTCGTAGTTCTCATCCTCAAAGAAATCGGCCACGTTTTGGCTTTGTCCTGAATGGAGAATCGCCAACCGCACCTGGTCGCCGTGTTCGCCATAGCGCGCATCCAGCACAATTGAGGTAGGTGTGGTACTGACGATATAGCCCCTATCCACCCATTGTTCCATTAGATGTACAAATAATTCGCGCGCATGCTGATCTGCTCGTAGCAAGAAAAAGTGGATCCGCTCAGCATCCTGATCTGTAAGCCGGATATCAGGCAAAGCCGGCAGGAGGATCATCCGGGTGATAGCCTCATCATTGGCGCCAAAATAACGTTCATAGGCGATCATCAGCGCGTTTTTCACCCCTTGCAGGTGGTTACGCAACCGCCTGAACACATAGGGCAGATCAGCCTCTTCCAATGCTTCCAACGGGAAGCAATTAACGTAATGCAGGAAACCACCCTGCGCCGAAACGTACTCAAACAGTAAGCCTTCTGCATACTCCAACAGCGCTGGTAGCGCTTCAGGATTTATCGTCCGCCCACCACGCACCAGGGGGATGATCGGGCAGTTGATCACTGACCACCACTCGCCCGATTTCAAC
>JBLRWR010000244.1:0-2384 GCA_047921135.1 Candidatus Brevefilum sp. | reverse complement strand
GACTATGCCTCCGTCAGTGCGAAACAGGAGCGGTTGTGGTTGTATTTTGACCGGGTCAGCGGGCACCTCTCAGGGGAAAAGGTGGCGCTGCCGCTTAAGACAATCGCTGCAGATCTGGCGGCTAAAGCGGACTGGCTGAAGAAGCTGATCCGGGAACAGGAATGGCTGGCGGATGGCGATCGCGGAGGCTGGTTCAATGGCTATTACGATAACGACGGTCAGCGGGTTGAGGGCACCTTTACGGAGGGCGTACGCATGACCCTGACTGGGCAGGTCTTCCCGTTGATGGCCGGGGTGGCAACGGCCGGCCAGGCCCAGGCCGTGATGCAGGCGGCAGATGCGCATCTTTATGATCAGAACCTGAATGGGCACCGGCTTAACACCCACTTTGGGGCTAATCCCCCCAGGTTGGGCCGCGCGTTTGGCTTTGCTTACGGTCACAAGGAGAACGGGGCCCTCTTCAGCCATATGGCAGTTATGTACGCCTATGCGCTGTATTGCCAGGGGCTGGCCGCAGCGGCCTGGGGGGTGCTGGATGGCCTGTATACCCAGAGCCAGGATTTTTCCCGCAGCCGTATGTACCCGGGCATCCCGGAATATTTCAACCCACGCGGGCGCGGGATGTACCCCTACCTGACCGGGTCTGCTGCCTGGTACCTGTATACACTGCTGACCGAGTCCTTTGGGGTTAAAGGTGCGCTGGGTGACCTGTGCCTGGCGCCGAAATTGGTCGGGGAGCAATTTGCCCGGGCGGACAACGTGCGGGTTGAGACGGTATTTGCCGGTAAAAAGCTCACAGTGACCTACCACAACCCTCAACGGCTGACCTATGGGGAGTACTGTTTTGAGTCGGTGTCGGTGAATGGCACCCGCCATGATCCCCGGCCTGGCGCGGTTGAGGTTCGGTTCACCAGGGCAGAAGTGCTCGCCTGGCCGGACGATGTGGAGATTGTGGTCCATTTAACAGCCAAGTCAGGTTGAGCGGCAGGACCCTTGGGTTGCGCATACGAACTTGTAACAGGTGACCACAGGGCAGTTTGACAGTGTTGCGCATGCATGAGCGTGGTGATATGATTGCTTAAAAAAAGGATGACCCCCCAATGCGTTTTGGCTATTTTGATGATGAAAACCGAGAATATGTAATCACCCGCCCCGATACCCCGCTGCCCTGGATCAACTACCTGGGTATGCGGGATTTTTTCAGCCTGATCTCCAACACGGCTGGCGGGTACGCTTTTTACCAGGATGCGCGCCTGCGCCGCATCACCCGCTATCGCTACAACAACGTCCCACTGGATATGGGCGGGCGCTACATTTACCTGCGCGATGATGGGGATGGCCAATTCTGGTCACCCACCTGGATGCCGACCCGCCATCCGGCCCAAGACTACACCTGCCGGCACGGCATGGGTTACACCCGCATCGGGTCTGCCTTCAAGGGCATCCGGGCCGATGTGCGCTATTTTGTGCCCCTGGATGCGCCCTTAGAGATTTGGGATCTGACGGTGCACAACCAGACCGATTCCCCGCGGTCACTATCGATTTTCTCCAGCGTGGAATTCTGCCTGTGGGAAGCCCTGGATGACGCCACCAATTATCAGCGCAATTTGAACACCGGTGAGGTGGAGGTGCACGGTTCGGTCATCTACCATAAGACCGAATACCGCGAACGCCGGGACCACTTTGCCTATTTTGCTTGTTCCGAGCCCCTGGCCGGGTTTGAGACCCAGCGCGAGGCCTTTTTAGGCCCCTACCGCGGCTGGGAGAGCCCCCAGGCGGTTGAACGCGGGGAGGCCTGTAATTCGCTGGGCGTGGGCTGGTTCCCCGTGGGCGTTCACCATGTGCGGCTGGATTTGGCGGCAGGTGAGCAGCAGCGTGTCATCTTCCTGCTGGGGTATCACGAAAACCCGCCCGACGCAAAATTTGAGCCAGGCCAGCCCAACACGATCAACAAAACCACCGTCGCACCGGTGATTGAGCAGTACCTTGACCCCGTCCAGGTGGATACGGCATTTGCTGACCTGCGGGCAGCCTGGGATGGCTTGTTGGACGTGCTGCAGGTTTCATCACCGGAGCCGCATGTGGATCGTATGGTCAACATCTGGAACGCCTACCAGTGCATGATCACCTTCAACCTTTCCCGCTCAGCGTCATATTTTGAATCGGGCATCGGGCGCGGGATGGGCTTTCGGGATTCAAACCAGGACCTGCTCGGCTTCGTCCATATGGTGCCTGATCGGGCGCGCCAGCGCATCCTGGACCTGGCGGCGACCCAATTGGAGAGCGGCGGCGCCTATCACCAGTATCAACCCCTCACCAAGCGCGGCAATGATGCCGTGGGGAGCAATTTTAACGATGACCCGGGCTGGCTGGTGTTGAGCACA
>JBLRWR010000243.1:0-2412 GCA_047921135.1 Candidatus Brevefilum sp. | reverse complement strand
TCATCAATTTTAGGAGGCGGCGCCAGGCGAATATAGGTGCGCTGTCCTTTTTGTTCTAAATGACGCAGCCAGAGTGTGGTTTGTTTGATGGCTTTATAAATCCTGAGCTGACGCGCCAGGCTTTCTGCAGGATCTTCTTCACCTTCTAATCGCTCAGGCGGACGGGGCAATAAGGCCTCTGATTTGATCTGGATTAATTTGGCTGCTATAACCAAAAATCCTGACACTTCAACGGCTGACTTTTGCCCCATAGAAGCTAAATAGGATAAATATTGATCGGTGACTTTCGCTAACGAAAGCCGGGTGATATCCAGCTCTGCCTTGGTGATCAGATCTAACAACAGATCTAAAGGGCCTTCATAGACATCTGTATGGATGGTGTAGGTGACTCCAGGTTTACTTAATAATGTCATTGTTTTCGTCCTGTGGGGTATTATACCCCTGAAGTAACACGGCTAGAACGGCTAAATGTGCTGTGGCCACCTATATTTTTAAAAGAGATTAGGGTGAGATAAGTGCGGGAGCGCACACGTCTACTTTTTGAGTGACAATAAATGAGCTGAAAACTCATCATGTGCTTGGTGTCATTGCTCAGCCCTGGGCGGACACGGAGATCCGCCCCTACAATTAAATTTGAGAAGAGAATATTCTCGTTTTCAATACCCTCCATAATCATGTTTGAAATTTTCACAATTTAGGTTAAAATAAGGCTGTAGCAACATCAAATTTTGAACTATTGATGCGCAAGCTATTTACTTTAGATGGCCTGCGCATCGATAGTTCTGGAAAAGGATCCAGAACCATGACCAATGATGTCATAACCGAAAGCCCTGAACAATTTTCGAACCGATTAAAACTCCCCTTTACAGATTATTTTTTATTGACAAGAGCATTGACCCATCGCTCTTATCTCAACGAAAATAAGGACGCTATTGAAGATAACGAACGTCTCGAGTTCCTTGGCGATGCCGTCTTGGACTTTATGGTAGCGGATTGGCTATATCATCACTATCCAGAAAAACCAGAAGGAGACCTGACCCGGTTGCGAGCAGCCCTGGTTCATACAGACCAATTAGCCGACTTTGCGCGCAAGATAAATTTGGGATTTGCTTTGCGATTGGGGAAAGGTGAAATCCAGGCAGGTGGGCGACAGCGTAGCACTTTATTGTGTGATGCCTTTGAAGCGCTGATTGGTGCTTTGTATTTGCATGGCGGCATCCCGGCTGTGAATGCTTTCATGGTGCCCTTGCTGACCGAGGTTGTTGAACTGATCCTTATGAACCACCTGGACGAAGACACCAAGAGCCGCTTACAGGAATGGGCTCAAAGCCAAGGATTTTCATCACCCAAGTATCTTTTGGTGGCTGAAAAAGGGCCTGATCACAGTAAAACCTTTGAGATGGAAGTAAGGATCGGGGACAAGCCCTCTGGCCGTGGGGTGGGTTCGAATAAGCAATCAGCTGAAAAAGCTGCTGCTAGAGAGGCTTTGGTAAGTCTCGGGATCCTGGAGCGAAATTAATTGATGGACAACCGATTAGAATCCCTCGAATTGCTTGGCCTAAAAACCTTTGCCACCACCACTCGCCTGGAATTTCCTGGCAGGATCACCGCGATTGTAGGCCCCAATGGGTCAGGGAAATCGAACATTGCCGATGCCATCCGCTGGGTGTTGGGTGAGCAATCCTTTTCGCTTTTGAGGGCGAAAAAGACTGAGGATATGATTTTTTCAGGGTCGCAACAGCGATCACGGGCTGGTATGGCCTCAGCGACGATCACCTTCAATAACGAAGATGGTTGGCTGCCGATTGATTTCTCTCATGTGGCCATCACCCGGCAAGCTTACCGAGATGGGCAGAACGAATACATTCTGAACGGTCAGAAAGTCCGACTCAAAGATATTTCGGAACTCCTTGCTCAAACTGGGATGTCCGAACGCAATTACACCATCATTGGCCAGGGATTGGTTGACACTGCATTAGCCCTTAAACCTGATGAGCGCAGAAAGTTATTTGAGGAAGCAGCCGGGATCGGGCTTTATCGAACGCGTAAAGAAGAGGCGCAGCGCAGGCTGGAGAACACCCGAAAAAACCTGGACCGCGTGCTGGATATTTTAGCTGAAATCAAGCCGCGTTTGAGAAGTCTGGAACGTCAGTCTCAGCGTTTCCAGGATTACCAGCAAGTACTATCAGATTTGCGCCTGTTGTTAAGGGAGTGGTATGGGTTCCAATGGCATCAGAAACAACAGGACCTGCGTAATGTACGCAGCGCCTATCAGGATCAGGAAACACGCCTCCATTCGTTGCGGAAAAAGTATTTAGATTCGCAGGGCAAGGTTGAAGAGACACGGGCAGAATTGATGGCTTATCGTAAAAAGCTGGAAACCAATCATGGAGAGCTGTCAGCACTTCACCA
>JBLRWR010000242.1:0-2427 GCA_047921135.1 Candidatus Brevefilum sp. | reverse complement strand
GCCTTTTCAACTATTTTACACGCAAAAAAGTACGGCAACCCCCTCCTGGAGTAGGGTTACAGAAGGGGGCGTAATTATTTCTTGATTAATTCCAAAGAAATCGATCTCAAACCAGGTAGTTGTGCTATGAAATTCACAATAATTCATTTAAAAGACGAAGTCCAGCGGTGAAAGAACACCGGGCCATCGTAGCAAGCCAGCCATCCTACAGGCAAGGCGGGATCAAAGGACCGCGGCACTTCACAGCTGCCACACAAGCCCATCCCGCAGCGCATATAGGCTTCCCACGAAAGCTGGTAATCCAATTGATGGGACTGACATATATTTGCCAGCGCCGAAAGCATCGCGGTCGGCCCGCATGCATACAAGGCATCAAATCCAGACTGATGTATGGCTTTCTCGACGATTTTCGTGACCAACCCTTTTTCACCCCATGTGCCATCGTCCGTGGCAATGGACGCCTGGCAGCCCAAAGCCTTAAAGTCTTCCGATAATAATACGCCCTGTGCACTCTGCGCCCCCAGGCACACAACAACATGCTTATCCAGCCCTCGCGCAGCCTTTGCCAGGGCTAATAACGGGGCTGACCCATACCCGCCGCCCACCAGGAGCAACCGGTCACCCGCTAATTCGTATCCATGCCCCAATGGACCTTTGATCCACACCTGATCCCCTGCGGATAATTGGTGCATCGCATGGCTGAAAGGGCCTACGTCCACCACCAGCAATGCAAAGGGGTCCAACGAGGCAACACTGAAGGGCTTTTCGCCAATCCCTGGCAGCCAGGCCATCACAAACTGCCCGGGTTGGGCCTCCAGACTACCCTCAAACGTCAACCAAATCGTGTTGTGATTCAGCTTATCAATCGAGCTAATTGTCCTGACAGCAAATCCACCGGCCATGCTCAGCGCACCTTTCCGATCAGATCCTGGAGTGATTCAAGACGATGTTCTTCCAGGTACTGGATCATTTCTTCTTTGATCAGCTTTAGCGCATCCGGACCCCGGTACCAGAAGGCAGAGCCGACGCCCACAGCCGTGGCACCAACCATCAGCATCTCAATTGCATCCTGACCGGTGAGCACTCCACCTGTGCCGATGATGGGCACATCGACATACCGGGCGATTTCAGCCACACAGCGTAAAGCAATCGGCTTCAACGCAGGGCCGGAGATACCGCCGGTGCGGTTATATAAGACCGTCTGGACTGCATCGGCATCGATCACCATGCCGGGCATGGTGTTAATGGCGGTAATGGCATCTGCACCTGCATCAACGACCGCGCGTGCGATCCGGCCAATATCGGGCACATTCGGCGCTAATTTGACGGCAACAGGAATGTGACTGACCGCATGCTTGACACTTTGAGTCACGCCGGAAGCACTGCGGTGATCCGCAGCGAAGGGCAACCCAAAATCATCATGCACGTTTGGACAGGAGATATTCACCTCAATCAGATCGGGTTCGGCTTCAGCCACCACGGCTGCCACTTCGCCAAATTCATCCTCGGTGCCAGCAAAAATACTGGCAATTAAGGGTACGTTTAGCGGTCGCAATAAAGACTGAGCCTCCTTCAATAAAAGCACCTCTTCCTCAACACCGGGGTTGGTCAAGCCTATAGCATTCAGCAACCCATAGCCCCAATCGACCATGACCGGGTTAGGATGTCCCTCACGGGGGGCTGGACCGCAGCTTTTGGCAGTCACGGCACCTGCACCGGCCAGTGCAACGCGCTGCAACAATTGCGGGCTGGTGCCCATTACACCCGAAGCCAGGATCAGGGGGTTGGTGAGCGAGAGATTACCCAGGTGTACACTTAAGTCAGGGTTCGACAAAACCACATCCTTTCCAGAAATGAATACCATAACAGCATGAATTAGAACTCTAACCATTATAAAGCAAAGAGAGCGACCTCGAAGGTATTTTAAAGAGGGCAATCGCAAAGTTAAACATTTTCGCAGAATCAACGACCTTCACATTGTAAACACCCCTTCCCGCCCTCCGGGCACCTTTCCCTCTCGAGAGGAAGGGCTGCGGATGGGGTTAAATGACTCACAAACAATGATATTACAGACATATCCCCATTTTGCGATTGCACTAGTCTTTTAAAAGGATAATTGGCAAAAATGAAAGATCACGGTAAAATAGAAGGCAGTTTGAATGCGGGCGTAGCCAAGTGGTAAGGCAGTAGCTTCCCAAGCTACCATTCGCGAGTTCGAATCTCGTCGCCCGCTTTTCAAAAAACGCTTTCGTTCTAAGGCATCTAGGAGGCATTCTAAGCGACGGAGGTGTTTTTTTGTGGAAAACCAGAATCACCCCCCCACTTAAGACGGTAGATTCAAGATCCAGTCAGGTCTAATTCCCACATCCTGGGTGATTACCAATGGAACCCAAATCATTCAATCTCTCAATTTCGCCGATTTTCTTT
>JBLRWR010000241.1:0-2445 GCA_047921135.1 Candidatus Brevefilum sp. | reverse complement strand
CTTACACTCAAAACGCTGTCGGTAACGGCATGGCCCATGCGTATAACCATGTTATCCTCCCCCTGGCCAGCAAGCGTGATAAGCTCACGCAAATCAAATGGGGTATTGCCGACTTTATGCATCGCTTTGGCCACCCACCTGCCGGAATGTGGCTGCCTGAAACAGCTGTTGATCTTGAAACGTTAGCGCTGCTGTCGGATAACCAAATTCAATTCACCATCCTTGCGCCATGGCAAGTGGCTTTAACTCAAGGCCAAACTACAGATCACCCCTACATGGTCAGGCTGCCAGGACATCGACCGCCAATGAATGTGTTCCTCTACCAGAGGGATTTAAGCACTTCAGTGAGCTTTATAGGAAATGCTACGCGAAATGCTGATGCTTTTATATTCCAAAATGTACTGCCCTTGTTTAAAACACCAAACGGACACGAGAACCGGCTGGCTTTAATTGCATCAGATGGGGAAGTTTACGGACACCATAAAACCTTCAGAGACAAGTTCCTCTCCCACCTCTTGAACGGTGCCTTACATCATAATCATTTAGTGATCACTTACCCTGGCCTGTGGTTGCGTGAGAATCAACCCGAGCAATTCGTCGACCTTAACGAATTCACCTCCTGGAGCTGTATGCATGGCGTCACACGGTGGATGGGTGAATGCGCTTGTACACCGGGGGCATCTTGGAAAGCTTATCTGCGCTTGGGGTTAGAAAAAATTGCGGAAGAGATTGACCATGAGTACCAGGTGTTTATGCGCCCTTACACACGCCAAGTTTGGGAACTGCGCGATGACTACATCCACGTGTTCTTAGGCGAATGCGAATTAGATGATCTCCTTAAGCAATTCATCAACGCGCCTCTGACAAAGGATGAACGTGTGAAGATCAGCATGCTTTTGGCCGCACAGTATGAGCGGCAACGGATTTTTACCTCCTGCGGCTGGTTTTTTGAGCATTTTCATCGCATCGAACCGCAAAACAACATTGCCTATGCGGCTCAGGCCGTGTGGTTAACTGAACAAGTCACCGGGACAGATATTAAACCTAAAGCCCTGGCATATCTAAAAAAAGTCAGAGACAATCGGACAGGACTGCGTGGTGATACGGTCTTTGCTGAGCGGTATCAACGCACCCAGGCGTTTTCAGAGGAGCAAATTTCTTATTTTAACCCTTCAAGCAGCTTCTCAACCTGATATTCTGAATCCGCTTCAGCAGCCAGAATCGCGCTGATCAGCTCGAAGGCATCAAACAGGCTTTCAACCAATTCTGCCAGGCTCTTTGTAGGGTCCGCACTGAGCCTGATGAGGGCGATGGTCATCATCCACCACAGCAGCTCCTCAAACGCTTCTTTATTGAACCAAAGTTTTCCCCGGTAACGGTTGATATTTAAAAACGAGCGGATTTCTTCATTTGCTAACCAGTTTTTGACCAATCCGTAAGCAGTCTGTTGAGCTGCTGAATAAACCCAGTTTTGCTGCTGGATCAGCAGTTTCAAAACGGTTTCGGCCCGATACACCTGTTCATTACTCAATCCCAAGTAAGCCAATTCAGTCCTCACCACCCGCAGTACACCCCATTCTTCCAGCCAGCTCCGGCTGATCTCAGCAAATACCCTGTCTGAAGTGATCACCCGCCCCATCAACCGCAGGTCATTCCACAAAAAAAGCGTGTGCCAAATATGCGGCTCATCTGCCAGTCCATCGTTGATGAAATCGATCGATTGGAGATACTTTTGGGAGCTCGGGAAGGGGAAATGTCTCTCAAACACGGGCAATTTCAAGATCGAGTCTAGCCCTCGCTGATTTTCACGCACAATGGGTGCAACTTCGGAGGGTGTATTGGTAAATTCGGCGATTGAAGCAATAAAGTTCGCAAATTTCTCCTCCTGGAGGGACAGTAAGGTTGGATCAGGTTTGGCCTGCTTTGAAGTCAAACGAGCCTGGTAACGCGCTTCGAGGAACCCCTTGTTCACCAATGCCCGCAGCGGATTGAGGATCGGCGAGAGCATCAGCTCCTGCAAAGCCTCATCAATGCTAGGTACACCCCGGCCACTCAGGTATTGATTCAATTGTGCATACTGACCTTCAGCTGTATCATCAATTTCTCTGAAACCGAGAAAAACATGGTACTCATAAGCACCCAGCTCAAAATAGAGACCCCTTTGCCTGACTTCTTCACTTGAGCGGATATATTCCAAATTGGTGGCGCTGTCTTTAAAGATAACAAACTGGTCCGGTCTGGCTGAGAGATTTAAACCCTCATGCAAAGTCTTGCTTTCGATGTTGCCCGATGCCTTATTGAGGAACCCGGTTGAGGCATGGATCCAGCCGCTTGTGGAACCAAATTTATTATGATAAATCACTAAAGCTCTCCCTGCCCCACTGCCGTTAGAATAGGCAAACACATCCTCATTGACCTGGTGACCACCGGTGTAAAAATCGTACA
>JBLRWR010000240.1:0-2445 GCA_047921135.1 Candidatus Brevefilum sp. | reverse complement strand
GTAATGGATCGGCACACCCACCAGTTCCTCAACAGTTTTCATGGCTAAGCCTGGTCCGCCGCCCGGGAGATTGTAAACCTCACCCAGATAGTAGGCTGTGTTGATCTTGTTGTACTCAAAACCAGGGATCGGCACCCATAAATCCCGGGGGATGGAGAGCATCCCGGCCGTTTTGCTGAGGGGGTCATAGGTCAGCACCATCATCGTATCAGTGCGGGGTGTTTCGCCGGCTTCCCAATCGCGGTAATCCAGCCCCATCAACAGCAGGTTAACCCGGCTGATCCCGTCCCAGGGCTCTGGCGAGGGTAAACCAGCAGCCGGCACAAATTCAATCAAGGGAATTTCCCCAATCTCTTCACCGGTCTCTTCACCAACAAACTCACCAGTTGTTTCGGTTCTTATCAGGGGGTCGCCAGGCAGAGAAAAGGTCTGATTGGTCGCCACCACATGCCTGATAATCCGGAAGCCGAAGATTGATCCGACCACGGCCAGCAACAGGATTACGCCCAGAACGATCCGGGTTGGTCGATCCTTGGGAAAATTACTAATTATTTTTTTGAAAAAGGACATGTTTTGACCCTTAATGTGTTCGTTCCAGTTGTCTCAAACAAGGTTGTCTGCAACAAAACAACCTGCTAGGTATGAAAAATGGAAAAATTAGGAAAAAATGTGCTTCCCTAAGCGGACTATGATAGCGGCGGCGGCGGAACTGGCAGGTCAGCTTTCGCAGTCTCAACCCATTTATCGCCCTCATCGATCAGCATTACCGGGATATCATCCACAATGGGATATTTTCGGTCGCATTCCTGGCAAATCAGCCAGCTTTCCTGATAATACTCCAGCAGGCCATCCCCCTCCTGGACACAGCTTGGGCAGCGCAACATATCGAGTAATTCTTGATTAACCATCAACCCTCCGGTGATCCGACTGTGCAGGTTTTTTCCCTGGACAGGTCACATTATTTTATTCTATCTCACCCATTCCGTCTACCGTGACACCCACGAGGCTAACACCTAGTGCGAGGATCGGCCAGCACTGATTTAATCAGTGTTTTGCTCTGGAATGCCTTCTGTCCCGGGTCCATATTCAAAGATCGCTTGCCACGGTCGAAAATGCGTATAAAATGCATCTGAAAAATAAACCTGGTCATTCCGGTAGACTGTACGCGTCACGTTGACATCGGCGCCATCGGCAGCATAATCAATCTGTTTAATGGTGCCGGTGGGCAGGTCTGGGTTCTCTCGGTACAGCGGCTCTGGCGCTTTGACGATATTTGTCGGGCCTGTGGTCTGCCAGCTGACGGTGCGCCCATCGCTTGTGGAATAAAACTTCCATGTTAGAGAGAAATTCCCCATATAGGTTTCCATCAGAAGCCAGTGATCGGTGTCGTTGGTGAACTTGAAGTCCACAATCGGTACATACACGGTGGCATCCAAACCCGCTAAATTGGGGTCACGGACCCCATTGCTCCTCTGCTCGTAATACCCAACCCGGTAGGAGTGGGCATATCGCTCATTAATTGGGAAACCGGCAAAAAAGACCGCCCTGAACAGGTTCGTGCTCACCTGGCAAACGCCGCCACCAATGCCCTGAATAGTCTGCCCCCCATAGATGATGGGGGCTTCAGCATAACCACTATCCAGGCTGATATTGCCTAAGGCCTGGGCCATGGAAAAGGTCTCACCCGGCGCGACCAGCAAACCGTGAAAACGGGAGGCAGCAGCGCGAATGTTTTGTACACGGGCTGCTTCGGAGCCAAAGAAATAGGTGCTTTCCTGGTGCAACAGCTCAACGATGCCCAGCTCAGTGCCAGTGGCATCATCGGTCACCGCTGGGTTAATGGTCGTAAACGTCAACGGGATCTCATGGGCACCATCGAGGAGCGCCGCGTTGATCTGTTCAATGCTGGCTTCCACATCCAGCTCTCTTCCAATCACGGCCGGCTCTAACACCTCCAAAAGGCGGGTGTCATCGTTGAAGATAAAGCGTGAATTGATGGGTTTCACCCGCAAACCAGGCGCCAGGCTGCTGAGGTAGATGTTAAACAGGTTTTCATTGACGCCAATCCGGTAGGAGGGATCATCCACCTGTTCACCATCCATCCGATAGATGGACAGCATGGCAGCCAGATCACTCGGGTTGATCGTCCAGGATTGCGCCTCGATCTCGCCCCCTGCGGGTGCGTTCAATACCAGCGGTTCGCTGAGGATCTTGCGTGCCAGTTCGGCCTGCGGGCCAACATCCATGATGATCGGTGCAGTTTCATCCACGGCCAGTGGGATGATAGCATCCTGCATCAATCGCAGGTAGGGCGCCACCGCAGCAAGCGTGGCAGAAAGATCCACCTCACGGCCGACCTGACCGCGAACCACCTTCACATCAGTGTTATCCAGGCTCAGGGTGGCTTCTATCAACGGCTGATCGATCTGTTCAGCAATGGATTGC
>JBLRWR010000239.1:0-2454 GCA_047921135.1 Candidatus Brevefilum sp. | reverse complement strand
GTCCGATAAGATCTCCCTGCAATAGGGTTCTTCAAAGATGGTCACCATCCTGCGCATGATCCTGTTGGTGAAGCGAGCTTTTTCGCGTTTTGAAAGCCCCAACGGCGGCAGACCAAGGTCCTCAAAGATAATGTCTCGCAAATCCTCACCTACACGCTCCCCCAATTGTTGATGGAGATTATCCATCACCTCGTAGCCATCCAAAATTTCATGAAGCGTGGAATACAAATCATGGTTCCCAATGGCGTTGGCATAGCGCAATAGGCCCCAAAAGTTTTCTATTGTGTTTTCGCCGCGATCAATCAATTCATCAATCAACATTTGGGCAGAAGCAGCATTGATGTCTTCTAAGGTCCAGGTTGGAACCTGTTCCTGTAAGATCTTTTCGACGCGATGGATGATTTCAATTTGCTGGGCAATGTCAACTTCAGAGCCGCCCCTGGATAAAAGAAACGCTCGGAACAAGTTCTCATTCATTTTTCCTCACAGACGGGATCAATTTCTAATAACAGGATACAACATTTCATCAAAAATTACATCCATTTTGCAAAATAATTGATCCGGTTTGGTCTTTTCTAAGGATTTTCAACTTGCTAATTCTTGGTAAAATTGATTGGTAATCAGCAACCCAATTACCCGAATGCTAACGAACCAGAACTGAAAATGACTTCAATAGAAAATGAACTACGAGAAGAAATGATTGATTTTTTAAACCGCTTGACTGCGCGCGGTTTAATAAGAGGGTCCAGCGGCAATATATCCAGCCGCTTAGGGAAACGGCAATTTTTGATCACACCCACCCATCTGCCAAAGGGATATCTTCGCAAATCCGATATCGTTCTTATTGACGATAAGGGTGAAGTATTAAACGGAAAACACACCCCATCGACAGACTATGAATTTCACCTAGCCGCCTATAAAGCACGGCCTGATGCCCAGGCGGTCATTCATGCCCACCCCGTCATCACAACAGCTTTCTCACTGACGGAGAAAACACTAAATAATGGCGTACTACCAGAGTTTGATTACTTGTTTCCCAACGGCGTCCCCATGGTGCCTTACCGCCCGAATGCCAAAAAAGAACTTTCTGAGGTTTGCTCAGCTTACCTTTCAAAGCATGATATTGTCATCCTCTCCCATCACGGCACACTGGCATTAGGCCACAGCCTGATGCTTGCTTGGATGCTTACAGAACATCTTGAAACGTGTTATGAAGTGGCTTTCTATGCGGAGTGTCTGGCTAAAGCTAAACCGCTTTCGGAAAAACAGGTGAACTTGCTGCGTGAAATAAAAAAGTCCTGAATAATAAAAGCAAATTCGTTTTAACTTGCTTTTCTCACCCTATACTGGCTTGAGCTTTGGCTCTCCCTTCAACCCGCTGCCTGTTAAAGTCAGCAAAACATGTTCGTCTTTGGTAATTAGGCCTGCTAATTGTTTTAATGCTCCCACAACCAGCGCACTGGTCGGTTCAACATAAAACCCCAGCTGGGCCAGTAAAACCTGGGCTTCTAAGATTTCATCCTCCTGGACGGCGATGACCAACCCATTGGATTCCCTGACTGCTTGCAACAAGCGCTTGCCGCGCACAGGGTTTGCAATCGAAACCCCTTCAGCTACCGTGGGGCCTGCAGGTTCAATGGCGGGCACATCCATCAAATTGTTGTGCCAGGCGTGATAAAGCGGTGCGACTTGAGCGGATTGCACAGCCACCAGCCTTGGCAGGCGGTCGATGACCCCGGCCTCGAGCAGGTTTGTTAATCCAAACCAAAACCCGAGCAACTGTCCACCCTGAGCCGCCGGGCAAATGATCCAATCAGGCATATTCTTGCCCAGCTGTTCCCAAACTTCATAGGCAACGGTCATTTGGCCGGCCAGATAAGCGGGATGATAAGCATGGGAGGCATAGGTGCGCTCACCCGTCACGGCTGCCTGGGCAGCAAGTTCTGTATCTTTACGTGTACCATGGATGTGTACAAGTTCGACACCATAAATGGCAATTTGATGCTGCTTGAACTCAGAGGCGTAATCCGGGACAAAGATTTGCGTGTGGATCCCAAACCGGGCGCCATGGGCGGCCAGTGATGCGCCTGCATTGCCTGATGAATCTTCCACCATCGCGCTGACGCCCATCTGTACCAACTGGTTAACCATCGTGTTAATGCCACGATCCTTGAAAGAACCAGAGGGTAATAAATATTCAAGTTTAAGCAGCGCATTTTTTCCGAAGATCGAAATGGGCACCAGCGGCGTCCACCCCACGCCCATGTGGGCAAAAGGCTCGGAGACGTCCAGGCCAAGTAACTCACCATACCGCCAGAGGGTATAACGATGTTTGTTGATTTTTTCCAGCCTAAAGGGCGGCCTCACAGCAGGTTCCCACGCGCTCCCACAGGAACACCTCCACGTTGCCAGTGTCAGTTCTGTAGTATTCCCGCAATCAATGCAATGAACGAG
>JBLRWR010000238.1:0-2470 GCA_047921135.1 Candidatus Brevefilum sp. | reverse complement strand
GATTGATGCGGTCGTTTGTGCTGACGGTGTAGCAGTGGATCAGCGCTTGGTCCTCCGTCCGTATGGTGACTTGTGTGATATCGGGGCTTATGAATACAATTTTGAAGGGTATAACTATTACCTGCCGCTGTTCAGGCGGTGATGGGCGGTTGAATATTGATGAAATCCCTGATTTGAGTCCGACACTTTGAAAACTATACAATAAAAAATCGTCGATGGCAGGGGCGACTGATCAGTCGCCCCTGCTGGACTCATTTTGTGTTGCGGGCTTGACAAATTACCCGACTGGCCTATAATAGGGGCAATAATTAAATAGTAACAGACGATGATGAGGAAGAGTAAGCGCTGATACGGTGTCACAGAAAGCAGCGGTGGATGAGAAGCTGCACACACGCCAGCGGTGAATGGGCCTCGGAGTTCTTGGAGCGAAAAGCGATGATTAGCTTCAAGCGGACACACCGCCGTTATCAGGGTGGAAGGTATACGCAGGTTTCCTGCTGTACCTGAGTAATGAGTGAGGCTGGCCTGGATCCCGTTGCAACACTGACGGGTTTTTTTATTAAACGGGTCGCCTAAGCTGGGTGGCACCACGGACTAAGACGTTCGTCCCAAGTTGGGATGAACGTTTTTTTATTCGCCAACCATCATTACTCTGGCTGACAACCCACTATTATCAGACCTGGAGGAAGAATGATGACGAACGAACAATATAAATACCTGTTGAGTGAGCATGACCTGCCCAGGCAGTGGTACAACATCAATGCGGACATGCCCGTGCCTCCCACGCCTGTTTTGCATCCGCAAACCAAGGCGCCGATCACGCCGGAATTCTTGAGTGTGCTGTTCCCGATGTCGCTGATCGAACAGGAGATGAGCACCGAGCGCTATATTGATATCCCCGAGGAGGTGCGCGAGATTTATAAGCTCTGGCGCCCGACGCCATTGATCAGAGCCCGGCGCCTGGAAAAAGCCCTGGGAACGCCCGCCCATATCTATTATAAGAATGAGGGCGCATCCATTTCTGGCAGCCATAAAACCAATACCGCCGTGGCACAAGCTTTTTACAACAAGGTGGATGGCACCAAGTCTTTGACCACGGAGACCGGCGCCGGTCAGTGGGGGTCTGCCTTGGCAATTGCGTGTAATTTCTTTGATATGGACCTGGAAGTCTTCATGGTCAGAACTTCCTACCATAGCAAACCCTACCGAAGGGTGATCATCGAAAATTATGGTGCTCAGATTTATCCCAGCCCCTCAACCAGGACGGATTACGGTGCTCAGTTTTTGACACAAAACCCAGAAAGCCCTGGGTCACTGGGAATTGCCATCTCGGAAGCGGTTGAGACGGCAGTTAAATCAAACGGCGAGAAAAAATATAGCCTGGGTTCAGTTCTAAACCATGTGCTCTTGCACCAAACCGTGATTGGCCAGGAATGCCTGAAACAAATGGAGATGGCCGACGAATACCCGGACGTGGTGATTGCGTGCGTGGGGGGCGGCTCGAATTTTGGCGGCATCGCTTTTCCCTTCTTGCACCAGATCTTTAAGGAGGGGCGCGATACCCGCATTGTGGCAGTGGAGCCCCAGGCAACGCCCAGCCTGACCAGGGGCTTGTATGCCTTTGACTATGGCGACACGGCCCAGATGGCCCCGATCATGAAGATGTTCACCTTGGGGCACGACTTTGTCCCCCCGCCGATTCACGCGGGCGGCCTGCGCTATCACGGCATGGCGCCGCAGATCTGCATGCTCTATGAGGCCGGGTATATTGAGGCGGTGGCTGTACCGCAGCCCGGGACCTTTGAGGCGGGAGTGCTCTTCGCCCAAACCGAGGGGATCATCCCTGCGCCCGAAACCGCGCATGCCATTCGCGCAGCGATCGATGAGGCCTTAGATGCCAAGGAGAAGGGTGAGGAGCGGGTGATCCTGTTCAACCTTTCCGGGCATGGTTTGCTGGACCTTTCGGCTTATGATGCCTATCATCAGGGGCACCTGGTTGATGATGCCCTCGAGGTCAGCACCGATGACATCCGCAGCCGGCTGCCTGAGGTGACGTTATGACCGTTTGGCGGCCTTAGTTTCGGTTTTACCTTATTACCCAATCCCCTCATTGTGAAAATGGGGGGATTGGGTATCAAAATGGTTTAAACTGACCATCATTTTTATTATAAGAATGATAAAATAGATGAGTTGTGGGATTGTGGGGGATGAAATGGCATTTTTTGTTCACTGGTTTTTTGGAGGATGTTATGACAGTACATTTATATTTATCCTTAATCCCTGAAGCTCTGATCGCCTCGATGCTGACCCCGGAAGAGTTTGGCGTGTATTATGCTGTGGGCAGCAAAAAGAAATCCAGCGGTCAGGCGATATTTTTTGAGGTAAATCCCGATTACCGCAGCAAGTATTTCCGCATCCAGGAGGGTTTGGCACGCTGTGTACCGCATGAGGATCAAACGCCAAAATCCTC
>JBLRWR010000237.1:0-2477 GCA_047921135.1 Candidatus Brevefilum sp. | reverse complement strand
GTGAAGCTTTTTTGCCAGGGGTCGGACTTCGGCGGTTGTAGCTCTGAATCCGTGAATGAGCAGGACGCCTTTTGAGTTGCTCGTCCACAGGAAATCGTCACCTTCAAGATGGGGGTTTTTGATAAAGTGATTATCGGTCATTTTTTATCTCCGTCATGGTTCGGGTTGCAGCAGGGAGAATGGCCGCACGCGCTTCCGGGGGTAATTGGGTGCCGATCCAGGCCAGCAGTTCGTTGATCAGCTCGGGCTTGCTGGGGGTCAGCTTCCAGCGTTTGACGACCTGCGGGGGCAGGTCTGAAACCAGCACAACGTTGACTCGCACCGCGTCACGGGCAATCAGCATCGCTTTATGGGGTCCAACTTTAAAAAAGCCGGATTGGAACTGGTCGATCACAGCCTGGTGGGATTTGGCCGCAACGATGTAGTCCTCATAGGAATCGCTGCCAGAGCCCTCCGGGCAGGCCGCCAATAAGACCACCCACCCGCCATCCCTGGTGATGCGGGCCGCGTGGGTGAGGGCTTTTTGGGATTGATAGAGGTTAATATCCTTGGGCGCACCGCCCGGGGAGGCGATCACCAGGTCATAAAGTGCGGGAACGCTCACACCAAACACTTCTCTGACCATCGGAATGGCCGCGCCCATCACAGCCACTGGTTCACCAAAGTACACCTTGAGGATCTGTTTGTGCTCATCCAGGAGGGTGCCCAAAGAGAATTGCACGCCTGCTTTGCGGCCAATCTCTTCAACTTCCTGGCGCAGTGGGTTAATTTGATAAACACCGGTTCGGGCTTGCGGGTGGGTGAGCCTGGCATGGTTGGCAGCGATGGTGGCGCGCCCGGCCAGGCCAATGGCTGCTGTTTTAACACCACCCGAAAAGCCCATAAAATGGTGGGGTTCAATGTTGCCGACACTGATTTTTAGATCGCAGTTATAAAAATCTGCATTGATATGAATTGGATTGTGATAGTTGGTCTCACCAAGATTGATGGTGGGGGAGTGATCACAATCATGTACCTTTACCGCATAGCGATCGAGGATGGCCTGATCCAACAGGCGCGGCAGCTCATCTGCAGGCATGGGGGCATGGGTGCCGCTGGCAACAAACAGGGTGATCTGACCGGGCTCAAGACCAAACGCTTCCAGGTGGGTCAGCAGTTGACTGACCGGGTTTGGCTGAGGGACCGGGCGCGTTTTGTCGTTGATGGCAATGCCCACCGATTGAGCGTCTTTCATATCTTGCCAATTGGTTGCACCTATGGGTGTTTTCAGCGCTTCGAAGATGGCCTGATCAGGGTCTGGCAGGGGGGGTGTGTCAGTGGGCAGGAGTTGATCGACCTGGCGTGTCTCCGGCAGCTCAACAGTAAGCGCTTTTTGCCCGTAAGGCAGTGTGTATGTGTTCATGCGACCTCCGGTTGTTTGTGAAATCCAGCTGATGGTGCTTCTACCGTGTAAGGTGCCTGCAGAAATAGGTTGACAATTGGGTCACTCCCAGTGGAGGAAATGGGATTTATGTGCTTAGATTGCGACATTTTCCACCTTTCGTCAGGTTTATCCGCAGAGGTATTGCACTGCGGTCCTCCTCCAATAAAAACACTGCATCTGAATACTTTATGTTCCGTCTTATTATAACTGTGTCTGCTGATCATTGAAAATAATCAGCACAGATGTCCGTGAGATCAGCACCGGAAATCCCCTCAAATGCGCGCAATAAATCAGCTGAACCCCGGATATTGTCAACGCCTTCAATAGCATGGAGGTAGTTCAGTAACCCTGCAAAGAAAGCCGGGTCACCGACCTCACGGCGTAAGGCGTGCAAAAATGCGGCCCCCCGCAAGTAGACAGCATTGATATACGGGCGGTATTGATTGAACTCGTAGATGGATGCATTCACTGCGCCTTGTGGCTCGTAGGTGTGCACCCGGAAGTTCCACCACCAATCGGCCAGTTGTGGATGGTGAGCCTCATAGAAGAGCAACTCGCTGTAGGTAGCCAGGGCTTCATCCAGCCAGGGTTCTTGGGCCGGGTCGTTGTGGACATATGCGTAAAACCACTGGTGTGCGGTTTCGTGTACGATCAGCAGCTCAAAGTAGTTTTGCGGGGAGGGATCGGCAGTTTGGTAATACCACTCACTGAGGTAGATCAAACCGTCGGTCTCAAGGCCATCAAACATATCCGCCTCAACGATGCTGAGGAAGGCCCTTCCGTTGTGGCCATACAGATCGGTGAATGTCGCCCAGGCTTCGACGGCAAGGTCAGCGGCTCGCTGACCCAAAGGCGCATGTTCGTGAAAGGTATACGCCCATACGGTAACCAGCTCACTTTCGGTTGAGGTCACCTGATAGTGTGGGCTGATGGCCAGGGAAAAATTGCGCACCCCCCGGGAGCTGTATTGGTAGCAACTCTCCTGGGTGGATGTAACGGGTGCGCTGGCAGCCACAACCAAATCGTTTTGGCCTGGCGCCAGGCAGAACTCCAG
>JBLRWR010000236.1:0-2491 GCA_047921135.1 Candidatus Brevefilum sp. | reverse complement strand
GCATAAGTGATAATTTCTTATCCATCATGCCCTTCGTGTTGGTTTGAGTAAATAGCCCAGAGCGATGCCCAAAAACAGGCTGACAGTCATAGCGACCCAGGGGTATCTGATGACCGAATCGCCAAGTCCACCCGGGACTTTATCGGCGAATTCCTGTGCTTTTACATTGTATTCACTGAGACCGTGCTTGACGTTTTTATCGATGGACTTGGCTGTCTTGTCATAAGTCTGTTTTGCATCATCCATTAATTGCTGGGTGCCTTCTTTTATGTTTGAGACACCCTCTTCAACCCAGGTAACGACGTCATCCTTTGCTTGAGTCACAGCCTCGACGGTTTTTTCTTCAACCTGCTTGTATCCGGACTTGACATCATCCATGGTTGAAGTTATTTGATCTTGTGCGTTTTCTTTGAGCGACTTATTCTTCTCCATTTTCATAATCATTTCTGGCTTACGCCGTAGTTAGTTTAGGTTCAAGATAAGACCTCAGCATCCAGGCCATCTTTTCATGCAGACTCATCACCCCGACAAGCAGCTCCACCGTACCTTCATCCTCATACTCTTCACTGCATTTTCTGATATCTTCGCGCAAGGATCGTGTCACGCTCTCATGGTCAGCCAGCAGGTGGAGGATATCAGGGATTTGAGATGGCCGACTTTCGATTTGGGATTCCTCAAGGAATTCTTCGAAGCTACCAAGAGCAATGCCGCCCAGTATTCTTGTGCGTTCTGCAATCTTGTCCACAATTTCACTTAATTGCTTGTATTGAGATTCGAGCAAGATGTGTATTTCTAAAAACCCTATGCCGGTTCTGTTCCAATGAATACTGCGTGTTTTTTGAGAAAGAACAGCTTCGTTTGCCAGAATTGTGTTGAGAATCTTTTCAACAGGTTGGCGGACATCGCCAGACAATCCGATGTTAGGCTGAAAGATCAGGATCTGTTCATTATCATTGTCTTCCTTGCCTGGACGCCTTTTGGGTTTTACAAAGATTTGCGTGTTGGGATCATTCCCAGCGTTATCCGTATATTCCATGTAATCAAACTCCTTTCATGGCGAGTTTTCTCCTAAATACAATCTTATCTTTAAGAGCCTGTCAATGTCCCTAACAGGTTCTTAATAATGTCTATACAAATAGGTTGATTGGATTAAAATCAGCAAAATCGTGTAATACGTGTGGTGATAGAAAAACCTTTTAGAATTGGGGCTTGTTTCACATTACCAGGCATTATGCAGGATATACTCAATCCTTCAATTGACTTAATGCCGTCTAATTTGGAAGATATCTGGTAAACCTTTAAGAATGTTCCAGATCTACTTATAAGAATATCGAAAACAATAAGCTCACATGGGTGAGTTAATTTCGATATTTCATACTCGAACAAAATGTCAGTAGATCTTCTTCGAGTGCAGGCTGTAGCCGATCCCGGGCACGGTTTCGACGAGATCGCTATAATCCCCTAATTTTTTACGCAGACGGCCGATATAGGTATGGATATAATGATTTGAACCGCGGTATTCTGGCCCCCAAATCTTGCTCAACAGCTCAGTATGGGTCACTATCGCATCCATTTTCTGGGCAAGCTCAGCCAGAAGCGCATATTCTGTACCAGTCAAGTGCAGGTCTTTCTCATTGATGAAAACCCGGCGTGCTGCAAGGTCAATCACCAGGCCGTCAATTTGAATTTTGTTTTCATCCCTTTTTGCTGAAACGTAAGACCGACGCAGGAAAGCCCGGATCCGAGCCAGCAATTCTTCAGGGCTAAACGGTTTCGTAACGTAATCATCGGCTCCGGCATCCAGGGCGGCCACTTTAAGGTCTTCTTCCAGCCGAGCACTCAATATGATGATGGGCACATTTGACCTCGCCCGGATCCATGCGCAAATATCAACCCCAGAAAGCCCAGGCAGCACCAGGTCGAGCAAAACCAGGTCAACTGAGGTTTCCTGAAAGAGGGCTAGTGCCCGGTGGCTGTCTTCTGCTTCGCTGACTGTATAACCACGTTTTAGCAAGTTAACCCGCACAAGCTTGCGTATGTTTGGGTCATCCTCAACAATTAATATTTGTCCCATACTTTACTGCTCCGATCTGGCAACACCGACGGGGGATTGTGCTGTGATTAGCGGAATCGTAAACGCAATCGTCGTGCCTGTGGATTTGGTGTTCCTGATCCAAATGCGGCCACCATGCGCCTCAACCAGCCCTTTGCAGATCGCCAACCCTAAACCCGCTCCGATTGGAAATCCGTTTTCTTTGCCTTTTCCCCGCATGAACGCTTTAAATACATTTTTGTGTTCATCCACTGGTATACCTGGACCCTCATCTTTAACATTGATCTGGACAAACTTTCCGCGTTCACTGGCCTTTATGTTTATCTCAGTGCCCTCAGGTGCGTAAGCGGATGCATTCTTAACCAGGTTGACCAACACCTGGCCGATTCGTTTGGCATCGATATTTACAGGCGGAAGCTGATCTGGCAGGTCAATGGA
>JBLRWR010000235.1:0-2506 GCA_047921135.1 Candidatus Brevefilum sp. | reverse complement strand
ATATCAACTGGTCCAGACTTTTATTGCTGGGCCTAAAGTTACCAACCAATTCGGAAATGCACAGTTTCTCATCATCGGGCATTTTGGAGGGTTGCTTTGACGCCAATGGTCAAAATGTGTATTACAACGGGTCAATTTCCTTGTGATATATGTGTGCGTATCGTCCAGGTCAATGATGACCAGACGGAAGTTTTCGGGTATAAGGGTTTGTGATGAAAAAACGATTGACCGCACTGATTTTGGCTTTCTTGAAGTTGGGGTTTACCGCGTTTGGGGGACCTGCGGCTGCTTATGGGATGATGCGGCAGGAATTTGTCGTGAAGCGGAAGTGGGTGAGCGAGGAGACCTTCCTGGATTACCTGGGGGTGGCCAATCTGGTGCCGGGACCGAATGCCACCGAGTTGGCGATCCTGCTTGGCTTTAATTATGCCGGCTGGCCGGGCATGCTCCTGGCCGGGCTGTGTTATATCGTGCCGGCCATGCTGATTGTGCTGGTGTTTGCCTGGGCTTATGTTCAATTTGGTGCTTTACCACAACTGGAGGGGATGCTGTACGGGATCAAACCAGTGGTGGTGGCCATTATCCTCTCGGCCTTATGGGGGATGCTAAAACCCCGCCGTAAAGACTACCCGGGCTTAGGAATCATCGTGGTCGTTTTTGGTTTCTATTTGCTGGGAATCAGCCCGATGTTGCTGCTCTTGGCTGGCGGTTTGGTGCTGTGGGGTTTCATTAATCTCAAAGGTCGGGGTCATTTGGTGGGCTTATTCATGATCGCATGGTCTACGCCCTGGCAGGCGTTGCAGGAATCTGCACAAAACACCGCATTCAGTTTATCCCGATTGTTTTGGGTTTTTCTGAAGGCCGGGGCGGTGATGTTTGGAAGCGGTTATGTCCTTTTAGCATTTATCCATGATGACCTGGTCGTGCGCCTGGGCTGGCTGACAGAGGGACAGCTGGTGGACGCGATTGCGGTTGGCCAGGTGACCCCCGGACCCTTATCGACCACTGCGACCTTTGTGGGCTACCTATTGGGGGGTGTACCGGCGGCAATTTTGGCGACTTTGGCGATGTTTTTACCCTCTTTTGTTTTCATTGGGATCGTTTATTTCGCCGTTTCGAAATTGCGAGACTCTGAGCAATTTGCCGGGTTGATCGACGGGATCAACTTTGCTGCCTTGGGGCTGATGGCGGGTGTTGCCTGGGAGATTGCTGGGACAGCGCTGGTTGACCCGGTTACAATTGGGATTGGGCTGGTTGCACTGTATTTATTGCTGCGCTATGAGGTGGGTGCACCCTGGCTGATCTTGGGAGGTGGGGCTGTGGGGTTGGTACAAATGTTGATTGGGTGATGAATTGCGTTCATTGAGGGGTAATTAAACCATCAGCAGTTTTCCTCTGGATAATTAATATGTTTATTTGCAGGTCATGTACTAAAATTGATCAGTTCTGTGACCTGTGTGTTATGAACCCCTCCTACTATTGTGTTGAGGTTAATGGGGTGATCTCTATCTGCCAATCGGGCCCATGCCCGATCTGAAATAGCTCACTGAAGCTACCCTGGTTCACCGCCAAACCCACCCGCATGAGTTCATTATTATAAATCATCGGTTGGCCTTTTTCTGCAAAGCCAAAGGATTGATGAAATAAGAGCTGCTGGTTGAAGACTTCCTCATCATTGTGGCGGATAACCACCTGCAAACGATCGCCATACTTAAAACCTGATTCGATAAATTCGGATAGCGGGAAATTTGTCCACAGGTTGCCAAAGTTGGGGTCGTTGATCTCAATAATCCCCAGTGCGTGCCCAGTACTGAAGGCGGGTTCGTGAATCGGGTGGGTGACGATCTCGTCCACGTCATAGGCTGGTCCAACACCCTCAAAGGCGATCAGTCCGCTGGCCAATTTGGCTGCGCAATACGAGAACAGGTCCCGGCCGTGGAACACACTGACGCCTTCGGTGTTTTTGCCTGTCAACCGGTTGGTGGTTTCATCAATTTCTCTGACTGAGTCAATGCCGACCCAGTTTTTAATATGGGTGAGTGAACCATTATCTGGGGTGACAATATAGTAGCCATCGGATGTGTGCGCAACACAGGCGCGGCGGGGGGTTCCTACACCCGGGTCAACCACCGAGATGAAAATGGTGCCTTTGGGCCAAAAGGCCATCGATTGGTACAGTCGGTATGATGCGCTCCAGGTATCAAATTTTGGGATCTCGTGGGTGCCATCGATGATTTCAAGCTCACGATCAACACTTTTAACCACGCCATACATGGCACATACCGCGCCTTCTTTGTAGGTGAAATCTGTTTGGTAGACAAGAATAGGTTTCATGCAGATACTCCTATATAAAAGGGTTATAAAATCGGCTTTGATTGATGAAAATTGAGATAAATGCCAGAGCGATGAAGATTATGGCTGATATCACGATCGCTATATAATCTCGTCGGGCTAATTTGCGGCTGGTGTACCAGGTGCGGGATTTATGCTTACTGAAGCCGCGTAA
>JBLRWR010000234.1:0-2508 GCA_047921135.1 Candidatus Brevefilum sp. | reverse complement strand
GTTCATGAAGACATCAGGTGGTAGGGAAGGCATGACTGCCAAGCAGATAAGGTTTTGGAGGCCAACCCACCCTACGGTTTGAGCGGGGAGTTGCCCTGTAGATTGAGCGTTCAATAAGAAAGAAATAGTACGGTCCGATTTTGACCGCACCCTACGATTTGTAATGCAACCGAAGGGACTGCGCAGTGTCCTGACAAAGAAAGAATGTGGTGCGCACAACCGAGGTGCGCACCCGACGATTTGTTATTGCGACCGAAGGGAACAAGCTCAAGCAACGACCACAGATCGCTTCGTCGTCCCTGCGGGACTTCCTCGCGATGACATCATAATTTTGTTATTATGACCGCAGGGACTGGGCAGCGTCCTGGAAGGAAATGAAGCAATCCCTCTTGTCATTGCGACCGAAGGGAAGCAATCTTGGTTTTATGTTTCATGTCTTACACCGGATGCTGGTGGGTTGGCACGAAGTTCATGAAGACATCAGGTGGTAGGGAAGGCATGACTGCCAAGCAGATAAGGTTTTGGAGGCCAACCCACCCTACGGATTGAGCGGGGAGTTGTCCTGTAGATTGAGCGTTGGAGAAGAAAGACATGGTGCGGTCAAAATCAGACCGCACCCTACTGAGCGGGGAGTTGTCCTTCAGATTGCGCGTTGGAGAAGTAAAAAATGGTACGCTCATCCAAAGTGGGTTGGCATGAGGATTGCACTGTTTTATGCCTGTGGTGGCGCAAAGATGGTCAGCAATGAGCTGAGTTTACAAGCTGGCATTCCGGCGCAGTCCACTGGTTGATCCGGGAACTGGCTGCGTAGATCAGAAACTTATGTTTAATTTATTATTATATGATCTTGTTCAAACAAACAAATCACATATCAAAGCAAAGGATGAATATGCATGACCCATGCTGATGGACAGATGGGTTAATATCGGACTTGTATACCTATAGAACAAAATGAAACCAAAAAAGCGCGCTTACTTGAAGGTAATTATTACTTTATTGTTACTGGGTGTTTTGATCCATCCCCACATCGCTGTTGGCGCTGATCAGAACCGTGATGTTGATCTTCAGAATCCGACGGAACCCAGCCGGGATCTAAGTGTGGTTGATTTTGATGAGGGTGATCCTGCGATTAATGTGATCGAGATCAATCCGTTTTTTACCATTGCGCAGTATACGCTGGATGACGGGACACCAATTTATGGATATAACATTGCCGGTCCGCCAAAACCACCGGAGGGGTTTGAGGCTGAACGAACGGCGTCTATCATGCCTTTACCTTCCCGGGGCACGCTGGCTGACTTTCCAGCCTATGATTGGGTGTATGGGTGTTCAGCCGTTGCGGGGGGGATCATCGCAGGCTATTATGACAGACAGGGCTATCCTGATCTGTACACAGGCCCGACCAATGGCGGTGTGATGCCCTTGTCAGATACAGTATGGCCGTATTGGGCTGACGGCAAGGGTGATGCCTACCGGCTAAACCCCCTGGTGGCCTCAAAAGCTGGGTTGGACGGCCGCTCAGAATATGGTTCCATCGATAATTACTGGGTCAGCAACAACAGTACGGCTGATGACCCCTACATCACCCACAGCTGGGACCCGCATCCCTGGGGGTCAGCCATCGGTGACTATATGAAGACCAGCCAATCTGCCTGGCCCTACCAGAGCAGGGATGGCAACACCTGGTTTTGGAATTATGGCGATGCCACCAAATTGACCTGTTCTGCAATGGAGCAATTCATCCCGCCAGGCGAGACATACACCATCTCTGAGAATGACGGCACTTACGGGCGTAAGCTTTTTTACGAAGCCAGGGGCTATACGGTTACGGATTGTTTTAACCAAAGGACGGATAACCAGGCAGCAGGCGGGTTTTCGCTGGCAGACTTTCAAGCAGAAATCGATGCCGGACACCCGGTATTGCTCAATTTAGCCGGCCATTCCATTGTGGGTTATGGCTATAGTGGTTCGACCATTTTTATTCGAGATACCTGGGATTCAAACCCTAATAACACGTTTACCATGCCCTGGGGCGGAAGCTATGCGGGCATGGTATTGCGGTCAGTGAGTGTCGTCCGGCTTGCGCCTACCATTCCAGTTACACCAGCAGGAGTGGTGGCTACCAACGGGTTCTTTAATTACAAAGTCCGCATATCATGGACCGCCTCCAGCGGTGCAAGCTATTATCAGGTATTCAGAAATACCAGAAGCAATCGTTCCGGCGAGAAAACGCTAACCAGCGACACAGGCGGCAGCCCGTATGATGATGAGACAGCCGTGCTTGGGCAGCTGTATTATTACTGGGTCAAAGCCTGCAACGCAGCCGGGTGTTCGGATTATTCTGCACCTGCCACGGGGCAGGTCGGTGATTTTAGCATCATTGAAGTATTCCTGCCGTTGATGGTCAAATAAGCAGCAAGTGGGGTTCCGGCCAGCCGACCAGCAGTGAGATTTGCATGGGCGGTTAGTTTTGCGTTGATTTGAGAGGGCAAAAGGGCCAATCATGAG
>JBLRWR010000233.1:0-2515 GCA_047921135.1 Candidatus Brevefilum sp. | reverse complement strand
GATGCTTCTGGCGATAGGCGGGGTCTAAATAGCTGCTGTGCAGGTATTCCACGTGAAAATGGATCGGGTCGCCAAAAGCACCGCTGCGCCAGTGAGCCAGGGCTGACCGCAAGGCCGATTTTTGGAGGTATTGAAAGCCGATGACGATCCATTTGCCATGATCCTTTTGCTGCAGCGTTTGGAGGTCAAGCAGGTCCTGTTGGGAGGCCCCGATTGGTTTTTCGAGGTAAATCCTCTTTAGTGAGGGCATCTGGCAGGCCTGCAACAGGTGCGGCGTGTGGGTATGGTTTGGCCCCAGGATGTAAAGCGTATCGAAGTCAGTTCGGTTCCAGATTTCATCTGGTGTGATGGCATCTCTGAATCCGAACCGGTGGGCAAATGCTTCCCGGCTGGCAGGGGTTGGTGAGGCAACCGCGACTTTTTCAATATTGGTCACATCGGTATAGTAATGTTTGAGGGCATCTAGGGCATAGGCATGGGATTGGGCAATCCCGCCTGCGCCTAAGAAAGCGATATGCGCTGTTTCAGTCATCTCCAACCTCCAAGGCTGTATACCTTCACAGAATAACCTAAAATCGGATCGGTCAATACCTTTATTATATCTGCCTATTGCACCCGCTCATTGTGTTTTGAATTAAAGTTTTCAATAAAAAAATCGCTGTTTGAGCAGCGATTTTATTACAGTCGGGGCGCTGGGATTTGAACCCAGGGCCTCTTACACCCCATGCAAGCGCGCTAGCCGGACTGCGCCACGCCCCGAATGTAGACCGTATTATAGCCGTCTTTTGTGTGTTTGGCAAGCGCAAATTTCTTTATTGTAAGGGCACTTTGCCGATGGCATAAAAGGTGGGGATGAACAGGACCCGCGTGCCTGCTTTTCGCGCCTGCGTGTCCTGCTGTTTGAATTGTGCCAGCTCATTTTGGGAGAGGCGATCCCCCAGGTCAGCCTGGAGCATGAGCCACTCGGTGTTGTCATCCCTGAGTGGATGCTCTTGCTGCCACTGTGCGGCCAGGATGCCGGTTTCAACGTCTTGCAGTCCGGTTTGATTAAATAATGCGCGCAGTTTTCTGCCCAGGCTGATATCGGCCCCCTGTTCGTGCAGCGCTTGCGTTTGCAGTTGCCCCAACACATCCAGCGGTGGAGGGTAATCCACGCGGGCGGCATGATCAGGCTCTGCCAGGGACAGCACCCAGCCGCCAGGCCGGGTCACCCGGCGCATTTCAGCAAGGATTTGTGTGGGGTGCGCCGTCCACATCAGCAGGTAATGGCACACCGTGATCTCAAATGCATCTGTGCGAAACGGCAACTGGTGCCCATCCCCCAGCACATGCTGGCAGGACGGGGCCTGCGATTTTGAATAAGCGATGCTGGGGTAGTCAAGGTCAACCCCGGTGATGCGGCGATAGCCTTCTTGGTGCAAAGCCCCCATGATGGCGCCGGTGCCTGATCCGACCTCTAAAATGCGCGTATCGGTGTGAGAATTGATCTTTTCAAAGAGGTATTTCCTGACGTGTTCAGTCCAGCCGGATTGTGCCAGGTAGCGTTGATGCCACTGTCCCCGGTCGAGACCCCTGAAATCTTGCACGGTTACCTGTTTTCCCAGATTGCTTCCCAGGGGTCCACGAGGAGATTGCCAAGAACCTGGTCATAGAGTCCCTGGGCTGGCAGGACATCGCCATCGGGTTCCACGTACAGCCAGGCTTTGCCTGCGCCTTCCGGTGCGTGCTGATCGGCTGCCTTTTCCAGCTCCAACGAGACGGGGTTGTTCTCAGAATAGGGAACAGGCATATCCCAAACGAGCTCCAGCTGCAGCACTGCAGCAAAATCACGCAGGTCTTGCAGTTCTGCAGTCAGATCCAACTCGGCTTCGCTGAGCGAAATTGCATGGACACCCATCTCAGCCATGCGATGCATGTGCGGGTGCAGGTCGACGCCTTTCCTGAGGGTCAGGTGAACGGTGGTGTGGATGTCCTCGGCCAGCACCTTTTCCAGTACGTCCCATTCTGTGGTGTTATCCGGGTCAAAGACGATCATCAAGTGATCGAGGCCGTTCATCAGCAGCATGCTGCGGTAGGCGTCGTTATCCAGTTTCAGCCCATCGGTGAGCAAGCCGGTCACCAGCCCCAATTCCTCGGCCTTTAAGATCAGGTCCGGGAGGTCTTCACGCAGGGTGGGTTCGCCGCCGGTGAATAGCAGGTGCGGAATGCCTTGATCGAAGGCGGTTTGGAAGATGCTCACCCATTCCTCGGTGGTTAACTCGCGAGAGACGCGGTCGATGGGGGCATTATTAAGGTGGCTCTCATCAGAAACCTGGTAGGTGAGGGCGCAATCCAGGCGGTAGGGGGCAGAAATATCGACGGTGTAGGGCTCCTGACGTTCGATGTCAAGATAGGTGACGGGGTCCAGGTCGGGGGTTGAGATCAGGGTGGTGATGCGGTCCATGAAGGCTTGAAAGTCCTGGCGCACGTGTTCAGCATCCACCCGGTATCTCTTTGAGACCGCGTTGACGACAGC
>JBLRWR010000232.1:0-2571 GCA_047921135.1 Candidatus Brevefilum sp. | reverse complement strand
ATCTCAGACACCCGGGGTTTGGGTTGGATTAAAACCCCGGGGGTCTTGGGTTAACTTTAGTTTTGGACCCGGCTTGGCAGCCAGAAAGCATCAATTGTCTCAGACCCCCGGGGTTTGGGCTGGATAAAACCCCGGGGGACATAGGTTAAGGGAGATTGAAAGGGAAATTTGTCAGCAAAGCAATCGATTATTTTCAGACCCCCGGGGTTTGGACTGTGGAGGGGAGGCGGAGCTTACTTAAAACTCTCCAACAGAGCCCCGATCACCGCCAGGCGGGCACGGGCGGTCTCCGTCACCATTCTCAGCGTGGCCTCGTCCTTGGTGAAGCGGGCGGTTTCCTGCGGGGTTTCCCGGTAATACCGGGCCAGTTTATTTAATTGTTCAGCCAGGTTGGCCGGCAGCGACCCGTCACTCCGGGTCAGGCTGGCTGCCAGGCGCTGCCAATCGGACAGGCTCTGGCCGGCTTTGCCCTTGAAGCCCGCTTTGGCCATCGGCCGGACGAAGACGGGCAGTTGACCGAATTCCGCTTCGGTCTCATCCAGGATGGCCAAAAGCTTGCCAAACAGAACCTGGACAGTTTCGCCTGGCTGGGCTGAGGCTGGGCTAACATCAAGATTTTGATTCCCGCCGGCGCTCAGAACGCCAGCCCGCTCGAGCACCTCGTAGCCGGTGATGGTTTGCCCATGGTATTCCTCCGCCAGGCAGGCGGCCAGGTAAGCCGCTGCCGCCCCGGCGTGTTCAGGAGGCATGAGGCCCTCGTAATCCGCATGGAGCGAGAGGTTGAGAAATTGGCTTTCACTGAGCCCCAGTTGGGGCGCTAAACCCGCCGCCACACTCCGGATGCCCGGCGTGTCGACCATGCCCGGGCCAAAGGGAACGACGTGCACGCCGGTGCCGTCCAGTTCCAGCGCCAGGGATTGCGAAAAGGCGGTGATGCCGGCCTTACTGGCAATGTATGCCGACAGCCCGGGCATGGCATCGGTGGAGGTCATGTTGATGATCAGGCCCTGGTTCCTGGCCAGCATGTCTGGCATGACGGCACGGCAGGTGAGGTAGGTCCCCCGCAGGTTGACGGCCATGGTGCGCTCCCATACCTCCGGGGGCATGTCGAGCACGCTGACCTGCTGAATGTAGATGGCGTTGTTGATCAGCACGTCCACCGGGCCAAAGGCCTGGCGGACGTCCCGAAGAAGGCCCGCAACGGAGTCGGCGTTGCTGACGTCGGTTTGGATGAAGGTTGCCCGGCCGCCTTCCGCGCGGATGGCCGCTTCAGCTGACTTGCCGCTCTCTGAGCGCTCTGCCAGGATCACCTGACCGCATAGTAATGCGAAAGCGTGTGCGGTGTGATAGCCGATGCCCTGGCCAGCGCCGGTGATGATGATCACCTGGCCGGAGAATGCCTGGGTGTTGAGTTTCATTGTGTGGGTCAGCAGGTGGAATAGGTCGATGGACATGGGTCCTCTGGCGGGTTACGTGGCGGTTAATTTCCTGGTATTTATAACATAATTGCGCTTGAATGGGTGTGTGTTAGTGAAGGTAACGACTGGTTAACTTGAACAGTTGCATTTATGATCCACGAGAAAAAAAGGCCTGTCCCCTTAAGGGATAAGGGGACAGGTTGTGGTTGTGTATAAAATTGTTATTGATTGTTTAGTCCAGCGGGCAGCTATCTTCCACGCGCACACCCATGAAGTCGACTTCGGGATGAGCACCGCTGAGCAGGTCACCAACCGCCTCGAAATATCCTAAACGAGCGAAGGTTGTTGGATCTTGCAAGATTTCCAAAAGAGTGTATTCTGTGCCTTGATAGAGATCCCCTGGGCTGTAGCCCGTGGCTGCCCAGGAATCCAGGTGATGTTCCTGGCGCCAATACCCGGGTGAGCACCATTGGCCCTCATATAGCGGTGGATTGTACACGAAGTACCAGGATATGTGGGAGATTTCCTGCTCAGTTTGGGGGTTTGGGCTGGATTAAAACCCCGGGGGTCTTGGGTTAATTTTCGCTTTGGACTTCTTATGACAGAGAGAAACCATTGATGCTCTCAGACCCCCGGGGTTTAGTGCGAGATGATTTGTAATATAAAGCCAGAAATACTGACTTGTGATTGTTCGGATCAATCGAATAGAAGGTGAGAAATTAGACTAAGTTTATGCTTAGATGTTTCTTCAACAAATTGCTGATATGCAATTATTGGGTCTATGTGATCGAAGTAACTGAGGATCACATCGGCAACCAGGACCGCTTCACTATTGCGATCAATGATGGCAGCATAACTTGAATAAAGCCAATCTTCTGGTTTGGTAACCAAATTTGCTGAAATTGGGTTGAGATGAATATATCGAGATAGCTCAAGAAGGTATTCGTCTGTATCCACATGTTTTGCTTTAAATCTTCCCTCAAATAGTGGACCAGTTCTAGCCCATTCACGGTTGCATGCTTTGGTGTAAGAATTGATGATGCGGCCCATCGCAGATGAAAAGTCTTCATTTTTAATTTGAACCAATAAGTGGAAATGTGTTGGCATCAGAACGTAAGCAATAAGTGCAGCTGACTGAGGTATGAGAATCTCT
>JBLRWR010000231.1:0-2575 GCA_047921135.1 Candidatus Brevefilum sp. | reverse complement strand
GCGCCCGGTCAGGCCGGCATCGCCCATGGGTCCGCCGACGACAAAACGGCCTGTCGGATTGACGAAGATGATCAGGTCATCGTCGATCAGTTCAGCGGGGATGACCGGCTTGATGATCTGCTCAATCACGCCTTCCCTGATTTGCTCATTGGTCACATCTGGCGTGTGCTGGGTGCTGATCAGCACAGTGTGGATCCGTTTGGGCTTGCCGTATTCATATTCCACCGTCACCTGGCTCTTGCCGTCCGGCCAGAGGAAATCCAGGTCGTTTGCTTTGCGGGCTTCGGCCAGGCGGCGGGTGAGCTTGTGGGCGTAGTAGATCGGCATGGGCATCAGCACATCGGTTTCTGTGCAGGCATAGCCGAACATCATCCCCTGGTCGCCGGCACCGATGGCTTCGATCTCGTCATCAGTCTCCACTTCGCCTTCTTTGGCTTCCTTGGATTTGTCTACACCCAGGGCAATATCCGGAGATTGATTGGCCAGCGCGACGATCACGCCGCAGGTCGAACCATCAAAACCTTTTTTAGCCCGGTCGTAGCCAACGCCGTTGACCACTTCACGCACCAGCTTATCAAAATCAGCAAAGCCTGTGGTGGTGATCTCGCCTAAGGCCATGATGAAACCAGTTTTGGTGGCGCATTCACAGGCCACCCGCGAGTAGGGATCCTGGCGGATGAGCTCATCCAGCACGGCATCGCTGACCTGGTCACAGAGCTTATCCGGGTGCCCTTCAGTCACCGATTCTGAGGTAAACAGGTATTTGGGTAATTTTGTAAATGTTAACGTCATTGTGAGAACCTCCTAGTCTCATAAAATAGTTACGCCCCTCCAGGCTAATGCGAGAGGGGCGAAAAGAAGTTATGGCTTCCCTCTCATCTTCCAGATTAATCGCTCTGCCGGAATTGGCACCATAAAAGCGTTGCTTTCTGGTTGCCGAGGTTTCGTCGGGCCGGTCCCTCCACCTCTCTGGATAAGAGTGCCGCATGGGGCTATTTAATTGATTGCCAAAGATTATAACATGTAAAATGAGAAAGGCAAGGCAGCGCTTGTCTTGACAACTCTTTGTTTTCAAAGCAAAATTAGAGGTACATCGCTAATCCACGCAGCTTGCTGCGAAATTGAATTTACTCCATGCGCACCACGGTGCCACCCGCAGCAATTTCGTTGTAAGCCCATCAGGATAAAGCCAGTGAAAATTTTGGTTTTAGCATAGGCCAAAATTCCTTTGCTCGGTAAATAAACTAAATAAGAGATTGACCCATGAACATCGGTATACACACCGTCAGCTCACAGTCAGGGGGTGCTTACCTTGTTGATTTAATTAAACAAGGTCATAATATCTATGGCTATGCCCGCAAATCGGATCATGGCAAGCAATTCGTAAAAACAGTGAACGCCCACGGCGGTCTTTACCTGATCCGCCCTGCACATAACCGTAATGAGGAAGAATCCGGGTTTATATCCTTGGGCCGTTCTCGGGTGGGGCATGACCTGAAATCGTTGATCCGAAATAAAGATTTATTGATCATTGCCCATCCTTCTCACTATTTATGCGAAACGATTGCCGCCCTAAAAGCAGCAGGTATCACAAAAAGACCGGTTCCAATTGTCCTTTCACCCTCCAGAACCTTTGCCGTCCCCTATTTGTGGGAGATTCTGGGCGCGGGGTATCCTTTTGTCAGCTTTTCCACCTGCCCCTACTCTTGCAAAACGCCCAATGTGGAAACGATATTTATTAAGAGGAGGAAGCGGAATTGGGTGGCATCCCTGGAGGGGGACTTCAGCCGCCGGCAAGTAAAGATGCTGGAGAACCTGTTTCCGCAGGCCATCTTTAATCGCCTGCCAGCCACAACATCCATTGGCAATGTAGGCGCTGTGTTACATCCTGCGGCGTATTTGTTGAACGAACAGGCCATTCAACAAGCAGAAATGGCGGGCCAGGTATTTAACTTCTATAAAGATGGCATTGCGGGCAATTATGAGGTCGCAAAAACACTGGAGGATGTGGACCAGGTTCGGCTGCAAATCGCCAAAGCGTTGGGTTTGGAAGTGTTTGGCCTGAGGGAAGATCCCCGGGACGATGAATGGCAAGCACTGATCGATAAGTTGCGCCGGGATGAGGCTGCCCATGCCGATGATGTGGAGGATTTGAGACATATCCGCCATGATCACCTGGTGGTCATCAACAACGCCATCACTTCCGTCCAGCATTGGCTGGATTACACCTATGGCGTGCGCAGAATTGAGGGTGAGAGCCTGCAAAATGCCATTGGCCGTACACCAACCTACATGAAAAACTCGATTCCGCAAAGTCGGTATGTGGATGAAGACATCCCGACGGGCATTGTGCCGCTGCTGGCCATCGCTGAAAAATTGAACATTGACGCCTCCCCACTGAAAAGAATTTTAAAGATTTACCATCAGAAATATCCAGTTCGTAACGGAAATGATTGGCGAGACTTGCACCAGTTTTCCACCGATTACATTGTCGATTATCTCAAGGGCAACCTTGCGCCTGTCAAGCGCAGAATTCCCCTCAGAAGCAGGTTGCGCTTAAACCTGGAGTTCGCCG
>JBLRWR010000230.1:0-2579 GCA_047921135.1 Candidatus Brevefilum sp. | reverse complement strand
TAACCTGGCCAACCCACCCTACTTTTTAATCGGCTGATGTATTTGGTGGGTTGGCGCAGAAGATTCCTTGATTTCGGCTCATCTGGCAAATTCATTCCCACGCGGGCAGCATTTGTTTGGTCAACCCGCCCTTCTACTTATACCCCCCGGATGATCTCCGCATCATCGGTCATTTCGAGGGTTTGGCCGGGCTGGAGGACGAGGAAATCGGCATCCCAATCTGCATCCAGCAATTTCTTGATTAACACCACATCCCCGGCCAGGCGTTCAAAGCGCCAGCCGAAGCGCCGGGCTTGCTGGCGGGCATGCTCGGATGCCTGGTGACTTTTGCCAAGATCGATGTCGATAAATGCGGCGCGCTCGTAGTGCGCTTGCCAGCCGTTCATTACATCCATCAGGTAGGCGGCGTTATCTGCGCCGTATTTTTCAATGTATTCAGCCAGAAGCGTATCGGCCTGCGCGGCCGTCAATGCGCCGATGGATAAGGGAGTCCCTTCAGCAGCGCCCCGCTCGATAAAGTCCTGCACATACCAGTAGGTTCCCGGGCAGCGGGTAAATTCCTGCTGGTAGCGCTCACGAGCGCCCAGGAAGAGTGTGATGCAATCGTGGGCTCGGGGGATCACCACCGGGAGCGACCCGGCCTGCAGCCCATGGGTGGCTTTGCCGCACAGCCCATAGGCCAGGGCAACCGCGTCGTAATAACCGGCCTGATCGGCCGCGTGGAGATGCGTTTGCAGGATCTGGCGTAATTTTTCGGGGGTGCTGTGCAATCCAAAGCGTTCTAAAACCACATCCACCACATGGGGTGAGTGGGCTGCCCCCAGGTAAACCGGGCGCGCCAGGGCATCACAGGCGATGCATTTGATGCGCATGGGGCTAGCCTTACAGCGCAGACCAGAAATCCTGCAGGGTGTTAAAGACACGCTGGGGTGCATCCCAATGCGGTAAACCCCTGGTGGGGGAGATGCGCACGCCGTGCCAATTCTCATGCTCGCGCAGCAGCATGGGCAGCATTTCGAAGTTGGTGTAGGGGTCCTGGTCGTAGATCACCAGTACCGGTTGCTTGACCAGTGCATAGACGGTCTCGCGGACGGCGGGGGTGAACAGCTTGCCGCTCAGGAAGTACGTGGGTGCGTACTGTGCGCCGGGTTGATGAGCGGTTTGATAGGCGTAATCCACCAAACCTTCCGGGACCAGGTCTTCAAAGCTTTTACCGAGGAAGAACTGGATGCTGGGCCGGCTGGAGATCAGGTCGTAAAGTGGACGGTTCCACAACGGCACGGCCAGTCCGGCATAGAGCTGATTTTTCGTGCCGCGCTGGTCGGCGCGTTCGGTCATCTTGTCCACCCGGGGCGGGTTGAACCCGGTGGGGGAGATCATCACCAGCGAGCGGAACAGGTCCGGTTCATGAACGGCAGCCCGAGCGGCAAACTCACACGACAGTGAGAGCGTACACACATCGGCGGGCTGTTGCACCACTTCCTTGAGAAAGTCGCTGATCGCATGCTGGTAGAGGGTCGGGCTGTACAACCGGTCAGTCCGCTCTGAAAACCCAAACCCCGGCAGGTCAAGGGCATAAACCGGCCGCTGTCCCTGGAAGTGCTCAAAGATGGGTTTCATCTCAAAGGCGCTGGGGGCCGCATTGATGCTGTGCAGCAGGACCAACGGCGTACCCTTTGCGCTAAGGTCAGCATAATAGCTGATGCGCCCGGCATGCTCGGAGACGAAATCATGGCGCTCGGCCTCCAGGGCTTTGTCCAGGGGCATGTCGTGGCGAATGTACCTGCGGCTGAAAACGATCCAGCCCCCCACTGCGGCAGCTGTGGCGGAAACCAGGCCGGCCATACTCCAGCCCACGCCTTTGGCGACGTTTTTTACAGTTTTATTCATATGCAACCTCCAGGTTAAGGGTGACTTCCTTGAATGGAAGAACCCTTGCTTATACTTTAGCACATTTTATTGATGTTAGGCGAGGTTATTCTTCCAATTCCCGGTGGGCTACATATTGGTCACCCAAACAGATGCCTAAACTGCGGGCTGTCTGCACGGCGGTGTCGTGAATATCCACCTGCCGAGCTGAGCCCTGAGTCTCAACCAGGTCAATATCGATCACGCGTCCATTTTGGAGCGCGGCCATACGGCCAATCCGGCCTTCTGCGGCCAGGCGCGCAGCTACCACGCCGAATTGTGAAGCGATCCAGCGGTCATAGGGTGTGGGCGAGCCGCCGCGCTGCAAGTGGCCCAGCACTGTATTGCGGGCCTCGACACCGCAGTTTTCTTCGATCTGCTGCGCAACCTGCTCACCGATGCCGCCCAGCCTGGGCTGACCCTCCACCTTGACATCCTGGTAGATGCGCTGCCCGTCCACTGGCAGGGCACCTTCCGAGACCGATAACAGGCTGAAATGGGTGCCCTGCTCCACCCGGGCGCGGATTTTCTGAAAGATGACCTCATAGCGGAAGGGGATCTCCGGCATGAGGATCACATCTGCACCGCCCGACACGCCTGCCATCAGGGCGATATAGCCGGCATAACGCCCCATCAGCTCGAGGACCATCGCCCGGTGGTGGGATTCGGCC
>JBLRWR010000229.1:0-2595 GCA_047921135.1 Candidatus Brevefilum sp. | reverse complement strand
AAGCTGATTTGATGCGGGGTGTGGTTAAAAGGCTGGCCAATGCGGTACCGGTCCCCCTGGTGATTGATTCTACAGAGGTGGAGGTGATTGAAACCGCGCTGAAGGCAAACCCGGGGCGCAGCCTGATCAATTCAACACACCTTGAGTCCGGCCCGGAAAAGGCAGGACTGATTTTTGACCTGGCCAAGCGTTTCAATGCAGCAGTGATTGTATTGACGATTGACGAAGCGGGTATGGCCAAGACCGCTGATCGTAAGGTAGAGGTGGCCAGGCGGATTTATGACCTGGCGGTGGGGGAATACGGCTTGCAGCCAGAAGACCTGGTGTATGATACGCTGACGTTCACACTGGCCACGGGTGACCCTGATCTGGCGGATTCGGCCGTTGAAACCCTGGAGGGTATCCGACGAGTGAAGGCTGAACTGCCGGGCGTGCTAACCTCGCTGGGGGTAAGCAACGTCTCCTTTGGGCTTTCGCGGCCCGCCCGAGCGGTGCTGAACAGCGTGATGCTGTACCATGCGGTTAACGTTGGGCTGGACATGGCCATCGTCAACCCGGCCCATATCAAGCCTTATGCTGAAATCCCGGACGAAGAACGCCAGCTGGCTGAAGATTTGATCTTTAATCGGCACGAGGATGCCCTGGCCAAATTGATCGCCTATTTTGAGACCGTTGAAGATACGGGAGATGGGCAGGACGAGGGCGGAATTGACCTGAGCGCGATGACGCCGGAGGAGCGCTTACATTGGCGCATCCTGCACCGCCACAAAGCCGATGTTGAGACGGATATTGACCTGATCCTTGAGCGGGATCCGCAAACGCCTAAATCTGAGACCGCAGTGACCATCCTGAACGAGGTCTTGCTGCCTGCGATGAAGGATGTGGGCGATAAATTTGGTGCCGGCGAGCTGATTTTACCGTTTGTGCTGCAAAGCGCCGAGGTGATGAAGATCGCTGTGGGATACCTGGAGAATTTTTTGGAGCGGAAAGCAGGTGTTTCCAAAGGAAAGCTGGTTTTGGCGACGGTGTATGGTGATGTGCATGATATCGGTAAGAATTTGGTCAAAACCATTCTTTCGAACAACGGGTACACTGTGGTTGATTTGGGCAAACAGGTACCAGCGGAGACGATCATCACGCGGGCAGTGGAGGAAGAAGCGGATGCGATTGGCTTGAGCGCTCTGCTGGTGAGCACCAGCAAGCAGATGCCTTTGATCGTCAACGAGCTGGACCGGCGCGGACTGGCGATCCCGGTGCTGATTGGCGGCGCAGCAATCAACCCCCGGTTTGGCCGGCGCATCCTGTTGACAGAGGGCGGGCATTATTACCCGCCGGGTGTCTTTTACTGTAAGGATGCTTTTGAAGGCCTGGCGACGATGGATGCCTTGATGAACCCGGATAAACGGGCTGACCTCCTGGAAAAAACACATCAGGCAGCTGATTTTGAGCTGGGCAGGGCTTTGGGAGGCAAGCCATCACAGGCTAAAACAACCGGGAAAAGAACTGTACCGATCCTGGAAAACTTGCCTTCACCCCCGCATTGGGGACCGCGTGTGGTGGGTGATATGCCCCTGGAAATGGTGGGCGAACACCTGTCGATCAACGAGCTTTATCGCCTTTCTTGGGGTGCAAAAAACGCACATGGGGAGGTCTGGGAGCAGCTTAAGGCTGAATTCGACGAACGATTAATCCGCATGCGAAGGGCAGCTGAACGGGAAGGATGGCTTTCACCCCAGGGCGTGTATGGATATTGGCCTTGCCAGGCGGAGGGTGATGATTTGCTGATCTATGATCCGGATAGCATAAAGGACACTCATCCCGAAGTTGTGACTCGCTTGAACTTTCCCAGGCAGGCTGGTGCCCAGGGACTGTGTTTAGCAGATTACTTTGCACCTGTGACAGCGGGCAAAATTGACGTGGTTGCTTTGCAGGTTGTCACCATCGGACATGAGGCCACCCGGCGTTTTGGCGAGCTGGAAGATGCGGGAGAGTACACCGAAGGTTATTACCTGCATGGGTTGGCTGTGCAGATGGCAGAAGCTGCGGCAGATTACCTGCACGCGCACATCCGGCGAGAATTGGGCTTGGACCCGCAGCGCGGCAAGCGGTATTCCTGGGGGTACCCCGCTATCCCCGAGCTGGAGGATCACCGCAAGGTGTTTGCCCTCTTGCCGGCCGAATCCGCGCTGGGGATGGAATTAACATCAGCCTATCAACTTGTGCCTGAACAATCCACAGCAGCAATCATTGTGCACCATCCGGAGGCGAAATACTTCAACGTGGGCACCAGTCGGGTAGAACAATTGATGAACGCTTAATCAACAGGAGACGGACAATGATTGATAAAGATAATAAGTTTTTCAATCGATTACAAACATCTGACCGACCGATCATTGCAGACGGTGCCATGGGTACCTTACTGCATGATCAGGGCATTAAGATTGATGCCTGTTTTGATGCGTTAAATTTGTCTCAGCCGGCCATTGTGGCGGATATTCATCGTGCTTATATCCAAGCTGGCGCAGAGTTAATCAAAACCAACACCTTTGGCGCTAACCGCACCAAGCTCGATCGCCATGGGTTGGAGAACCGGGT
>JBLRWR010000228.1:0-2611 GCA_047921135.1 Candidatus Brevefilum sp. | reverse complement strand
CGGGATCTTTACCGACCTGCACCAGTTGGAGCCCACCGGGCGCGGCAACCCCGAGCCGGTGTTTGCCTCGCACCATGTGGAAGTGCGTTATGCCAAGCCGGTGGGGCGGGACGGGAAGCACCTCAAGCTGACTTTGAAGGCCGGCAAATACCTTTACGATGCGATCGCCTTTCAGCAGGGGCATTGGGCGGAGCAGATGCCGGCGTTTGTGGATATCGCTTACCGCTTTGAGGAAAACAATTACATGGGGCGGGTCAATTTGCAATTGAACATTAAGGATATCAAAGCTTCAGAAGCGATGGCTGAACCAGACGAGGTGGTTGTCTGAAGCTTAAATCCATCCCAGGAGGCCAGCAAACACCGCCATCAGCGCGAAATCCACGGCAAATAATCCGCCAATCACCCTGCGCTGGATTTTGGGTTGCCAGTCGTAGCACAGGAAGGACACCACGAAGAAGGGGATATACACGGTGATAAACACGGGCAGCGACCCCCACCAGGGATAAACCCAGTGAAACGCGGGTGTTTTCGCCAGGAAGATCTCGATTACAGAGAACAAGGCCGCGTTGGCCACGGCCATAAAGAGGCGGTTATTGATCCCCAGGATTTTGGCCTTGGGGTCGGCAGGCAGCAGCTTGCTGAGCACCAACCCCGCGATCGCAAACATGAAGCTCAATTCGATCCCAACGCCCACCAGGAGTAAGAAACTGGTGCCCTCCGGGACAGTCCACAGGGCGTGTCCGCTGAAGCGCTGGATGAGGGCGTTAACGATCTCATAGAGCCAGTGCACCAGGTATAAGCTGAGTCCGGCAGCGATGCCTTTGAAGTTTCCTTTGCTGTATTCGTTGGTGTAGACGTAAATGACCAATGCCAAGAACGGGATCACGAGCCAGTGGAAGTTTTCGCCCGTGCGCAGGATGGATAGGGCTTGTTGGGTCAGTTCGGGTTGGTTCATGTGGCCTCCAGAAACGATCGTCATGATTTGATGTGAATTATAAATCCAGATTGAGGTGCCGGGTGTTCCTTTCAGGCTGAACGTTTTTAATTGTTGTATTTTTCAACCTCCAAGTAAACGCAGACCCCCGGGGTTTTAATCAATCCTTTGCTCATCAATTCCAATGACAGACTTACCCAGGCGAAGGTGACAGTAGACGCCCAAACCCTGGAGGTCTCAGGTTATGGTGCGCAGAAAAGCGCTGCGCACCCTTGTATATTGAATATGGTGTATTCTTCAGAGGTAAATAGAAGCATCAGTCAGGACGGTGAGGGTGAATCTGAGCGCACCCTAGAGGCAAAAAGCCTGAAACGTAGACTTGATCCCCTCACCATTTTTCACAAAGATCGGACGGTATCTGAAGCCTCTCCTGCGCCATTTTGAGATGAGCTTGCATTCACAAGGATGATCCAAACCCAGCGCCTGACCAATGCTACCCATAGTGTACCAAAAAAGAGGTGAAATATGCAAAGTATATTAGGGATTGATGTATCAAAAGACACGCTAGATACCATTCTGTTAATTGACGGTCGCAGATATCACAAAGTGTTCGACAATGATCTGAAGGGATACCGGTATTTTGAAAAGTGGTTAATCGAACACCAGGCAGGACAGGTGCATGCTTGTCTGGAAGCGACGGGCCAATATGGGGAAGAGATTGCAGAGTATCTGTATGATCGAAAACATAAGGTTAGTGTGGTTAACCCTGCTCGGATCAAACGATATGGTCAAAGCAAACTACACCGCAATAAAACCGATAAAGCGGACGCAAAGCTTATCTCAGAGTTCTGTTGGAAGGAAAAACCAGCCCCTTGGAAGCCTCTAAACCCGGAAATCAAGCATCTCAGGGCTGTAGTACGGCGTTTACATGACTTAAAGGCCCAATTACATCAAGAAAACAACCGTCTGAAGAGTGGAGAGAAGGATCCCTGGGTACTAGATGATTTAACTCTGCATGTTAAATTCTTGCAAAGTAGAATTAAAGCTGCAGAAAACGAGATCAAAGAAATAATCAAACAATCAGAAACGCTAAGAAAACAACATGACTTATTGACCAGTATTCCTGGCATCGGATTGCTAACAGCAGCAACATTACTGGGTGAGATTGGTGATTTTTCAGGGTTTGAAAGTGCACCTCAATTGGCTGCTTATGCTGGATTAAATCCAACAAGTCATCGATCAGGTTCTTCGGTCTTTAAGAAAACTCGTGTGTCAAAAGAAGGTCGATCTGAGCTGCGTTCTTGCTTATTTATGCCAGCGATTGTTGCAATAACTTGGAATCCTGTCGTCAAAGACTTATCTGAAAGGATGCTGAAGTCAAATCACCACAAGATGGAAATTGTGGTTGCGGCTATGAAAAAGCTGCTTCACTTGGCCTACGGGGTGCTGAAAACCCAGAAGCCTTTTGACCCCAATTATGGAGCTCAATTCAACTTTTCCGCTTGACTTTTAAGACGGTATCTACACAGCTGGTATCCTGTAGGGTGTGCACTTGTTTGTGCGCACCAAAAAAACACACATAAATAATCAAGCATGGTGCGCAGAATGACACTGCGCACCCATGTATATTGAATATGGTGTATTCTTCAGAGGTAAATAGAAGCATCAGTCAGGACG
>JBLRWR010000227.1:0-2615 GCA_047921135.1 Candidatus Brevefilum sp. | reverse complement strand
AGAATCCTGCACAATAAAGACCTCCCGGTCATCATCATAACCGGTGATGACGTTATAATGGCCCATCCAGCCAAATTCCGGAATTTCTTCTAAATAGCCGCGCTCAATAATCACAGGAAAGCCCGCCGCGATAAACCGTTTGATCATTTCAAGATCGCCGCCCCAGCGCAGGATGGCGTTCAGGTTCGTCTGCGTGCGAACGAAATCAACCATCTCATAAGGCATCACGTTGCGGTCATTGGGGTGAGGCTTTAACCAGGCCGCCGTAACGGTTTGATCGCCCTGCCAGCCCCAAAAAGAAAGTGCCATCGAAAGGTTGGCCGGCCCGCAGTTATTGAAATGCTGCTTCTCGTAAATCACACCCTCCAGCTGGACCGCTGACGGGATCTGCGTGGGGGTCGCCGTGGGTGCCAGGGTTTCCGTTGGCGTTGGCGGGATAAAGTCCGGTTCTGTCGGGGAGGGCTCAATTGTTGCGGTCGGGGGGATTTCGGTTGCTGTGGGGGTCTGATCAACCAGCACGCCCATCTCACTCTGCTGTCCAGGGACGAAGACCATCTCATCCGGCGGGTTGAAAAAATAATAGATTTCAGCCCGCAGCATCGATATTCGCCAGGACAGCCGGCTGTTCACAGGCGGCAAGAAATAAATCGCCAATAATAACGCCGCACCGGCAACGATGATCAAAAAAACCATCAGGATTTTGTTCAACTTGGTATTCGTCATAGCGTGATTATAACCTTTAGTGTCCTTAATGCAAATCAGATAATGATGATAAGGTTTGTAGGCTTTCTAAAGCTTCCCTTAAGTCAGGGGCTGTCTGCCCTCCAGCAGGCACAATTGTGCCATATTGTATATTCAAACTGGGTGATTTAGGGTTCGATCCCCACATTGCGCAGCTCGTCGATCGCTGGTTGCCACCCGGGATGGTATTTGAGGGCTTCACGAAAATCTTCAATAGCCCCGATTTCCTCACCCAGGGCCAGGCGGGCGAGCCCGCGCCAAAACCAGGTTTCTTCGATCTCTCGGACGCCGGTGTTGACGATGGTAAAGGTTGCCAGGTCGATCACATCCTGGTAGCGCGCGGTGTGATAATAAGCCTCGTAAGGCCCGGTCTGATACCAGGTCATCCGCCAGGGACGGGCGGCCGAGGGAATGGTGGGGTATACCACGGCATAAGCATGGTCAAAGGCCTGGGCTGCGCCGACATAATCGCCCAGTTTCACCAGGCTGGTACCCAGGTTGAACCAGGCAAAGAACAGGTCGCGTCCCTCCAGGGACTGGATCTCCTCCTGAGCCACTTGCACTGCATGTTGGAGGTTGTAGACCTCATCGGCCTGCGGCCCGAGAATAGCCAGTACTTCTGCCTCTCGTGCAGGGGGGTAGATCACCACATAAACGTGATTGAAAGCCCGCCAGTACTGATAAAGATCGTCATAATCCAGGGGATAATCGGATGAAATATAGGAATCCTGCAGGGTAAACCGTCTGCGGGCATCATCATAGCCCGTGATGACGCCGTAATGCCCGGTCCAATCTTCATTGGGGCGCACATCGCCCATGTCGCGCTCGATGATCACCGGGAAGCCGGCGGCAATGAATTGCTTGAGGAGGCCCTCATCGCCTCCCCAGCGCATGAGCGCATCCAGGCCGGTGTGAGCCTTCACGGCAGCCACCATCTCCTCGGGCATCACGTTGCGGTCATCCGGGTGCGGCCGCAACCAGGGACGGGTGGTGTCCTGGTTGCCCTCCCAACCCCAGAAGGATAGGGCCATGGCCAGGGTGGCCGGCCCGCAATTGTTCATCTTTTGATATTCATGCCGCACGCCCGACAGGCTGACTGCCCCCGGGATGGCTGTGGGGGTCGGCGTGGGGATCGGGGTTTCCGTTGGTGTGGGGGAGATCAATTCCGTTGCGGTGGGCGTGGGTTCCAGCGTTGGCGTGGCCTGGGGGGCAATGGCTGTTAAGGTCAGGGTGACCATAGCCTGCAACTGGTCCTGCTGCGCAGGGGAGAAGACCACCTCGCCGGGCGGATTGAAGATATAAAACACCCGCGAGCGTAAGCTGGCCACTCGCCAGGAGAGCCGCTCATGCACTGGGGGCAGAAAGTAAATTGCTAACAGCAGCGCCAGGGCAGCAAAGCTGATCAAAAAGCCCATTAAGAGCTTGTGAAGTTTAGGGTTGCGCATAGGGGGATTATAACCACTCGCTGGTCTTAAGCAAAGAGCAGCACCGGTGGCCAGTAGAGCAAACCCGCTGTTGATCTTGACAATTCCGGTTTGTTAGACTATTATCTAATTTGTTGATCTCGAATAAGTAGAATTTATATTAAGAATCGGTGAGGTGAGCGTATGGATTATCAACCCAATATCCTGTGGGACAGAGGCAGTGCCTACGACCTGTTTACCAGCCTGTACATCCTGCACCGCCCGGATGAATATGGCTTACGCCCCTCCTGGGCGGCTGGCGTGCGTTCCCGATTGCCCATGCACCTGCGCGATGCACTGGAACGGTCACAACGGGCGATCTACGTTCCGCTGGCGTGGATCTATGCGCTCCCAGAGCCTAAAGATGCCGCCACCGCCCTGGAGGCCCTCAAGTCCCTTCCTGCAAAAGAA
>JBLRWR010000226.1:0-2640 GCA_047921135.1 Candidatus Brevefilum sp. | reverse complement strand
CGATCAGCATACTGGTACGCCGTCCGATCCGGTCGGAGAACAGCCCCAAGGGCAACCCCAATACCAGCGCTGCCAGCGGGGTGGCCGAGCGGATCAGGCCGAGAATATCATTATTGAGACCCAGGGAAAGAATGTAGAGGTTAAAGAATAGTTCCCATACGCTGAATGAGAAACCATACAGCAGTGTGGATAATAAAAACAGCTTGGTATTTCGGTTTAATGAGGTGCGCATTGCATTTGAAATTTAGTGGCCTAAACAGCGGGTTTGATTCTACCATGATCTTCGCATAGAAAAAAAGTGACACCTCAAGACGAACATGTCTCCGGTGTCACTTTTTTTTGTTGTTATTGCCAGAACTTACACAGGCTTGCGATAGGTGATAAAGGTTTTATCCTTTTTGTAGCCCAGGTTCTGATAAAGTTGCAGCGCGCCGTTGGGATTGTTGGTATCGACACCCAACCCGACCTCTGTCATCCCGTGTGCTTTATGCATGTGCATCGAGCGTACGATCAGGGCTTTGGCAATACCCTGGTGGCGCCAGGGTTTACGGGTGGAGATGTTTTCCGTCCAGCCGCGTTTGCGGTTGTATCTCTGGTTGTAATCGTGATCGATATAGTTCATCACACTGGCGACGACCTCATCGCCATCCCAGGCCACCTGCCACAGCTCGGGCTGGAAGTATTTTGAGCCACAATATGAGATGAAATGTTCTTCTTTAGGCTCTGAATAGCCCCAGTGGTCACGGAAGGCCTCATTGGCTGCATCCCAGATCTTGCGTTCCTCACCCTTATTGACCGGACGGGCGTCAATGCCTGGCGGCAGCTCGGCTGCTGGTATGTCTGCAAGCGGGCGGGACATCTCAATGAAATAGCGTTCGGGGGTGTAGCCCAGGGTGGCTAAGATTTCGTTGAGGCCTGTTTTGAATTCACTGCTGTAGGTCTGGTAAAATCGCTTACTATCCCGGGGATGCCCTTCGGCAATTTCCTGCAGACGTGCCTCGCACCAGCTAATCATCGCTTGTTCAATGCCATGACCCCGCCATGCGGGATGGATGTTGATGAAATGCGTGTAAATGCGGTCGTTGGGCTGTTCTTCCTGCCACCACTCTACCCGCGAGTAGGCCACAGGTTCACCATGAATGGCTGCCAAGATCACATCCTGATAGGGGTCACTGTTCGTCAGGTGTGCGTAATCGTGTTTGAGATCTTCCAGTGTTTCGCCGGTTTCTTCCCGGTCTGCTTGCGCTGCGGCTTGAATAATAGCCATCATGGCAGGAAAATCCACATCGCCGGCAAACTTTCGCAGCTTTAAGCCGCTGATTTCGGGCGGTGAATTTAAGATCATATCAGTTGTTTTCATCGTACTTTCTCCTTGTTTCCTCAATATTTTACATAAAAACTGCAGGGCTGAGCGCTGAGCGCCCCCCACAGAAGCTGCTGAGCATCTCATCCGGGCCGGCGCAAACCTCACTTTGTTTTCGGGAACAAAACCAACCCGGCTGAGCAACCCTTGTGCGAACTGCTGCGCCCAGCCCTGCAGACCGAACTATAAAACTAATTCATCATTCATCAAACTCACCCTGATTGACTTCATGGTGGGCATGGTGTTGGAACGGATGTGTTGTTTTTGTCGTGATGTTTCCATTTTGTTAATTTGATCCTAGCTTTACGAACCTGAAGGCTTACTTACAATGATTTCTTCAGGAGGTCGATAAGTTAACACCAGGCCTCAATTCGATTTCGTAGGTCTCATATTGCCTGGTCACGCGCATGCCGGCTTTTTCATACAGCCGCGTTGCATTGGTTAGGCTGGCAGCATCCACCACCAAGCCGGCGCGCGGTTTACCGCGACGAAAAAATTCATTAAACGCCAGCAGGAGAAGGGCCATGCCTAACCCCTGGCGGCGAAAGGGTTTACGCACACACAGCTGTGTTACCCAGCCCATATCCGGGTCTTCGACGGTCTTGGCTTCACAGCGGCACACACCGGCTATTTCGCGGCCAGATTTGGCGATAAACCACAGTGCGGGGTCAAAATCACGGTCGTTTTCGATGTGATGCTGGGTTTGTGCTAGAATTTCGTCGACAGGCCGGTCCACATGGCCCCAATGGTCACTGAACCCATCCTCCATGGCAAGAAGGACTTGCCTGAGTTCGGTTTCGATCTCGATGGGTCCAACCGTGATGCCCTCAGGTAGACTGGGGGGTTGCGGGGGCTCGATGAGGTCAATTTGCATGCGGAAGAAATGCCTGACGAGTTCAAATCCGTACGCTTCAAGCGCCTGGTTGCGGCGTATGTCCTGGCTGGGCGTTCCCTGGGACATTGCCACACGTACGCCCTCTGGCGCCAAGGCGATACGCTCCCTGGCGCATGTTTCAGCCCAGGTTAGCATCTGAAGATAATCATCTTCATCCCAATGGTCCGGGTCCATCATGCCCCACACATACTTGGTCACATGCGGGTTGGTGATGTCCCAAACCTCGATATAGCCCGTGATCTCTCCCTGTTCGTTTTTTGAGACACGCGCCACTTCATCGAGATCGAATCCCGGGGAGGTCCAGTCGTTGATGAGATCGTCCAGTTCAAATTCGTTATGGCCAAACAGTGCTCGAGAATTGGCATTAAACAGATCGGTTACC
>JBLRWR010000225.1:0-2673 GCA_047921135.1 Candidatus Brevefilum sp. | reverse complement strand
GGACTGGACGGGCTGTGAGGTACACATCGCGGAATATGCCATGCAAGCGCCACATGTCCTGGTCTTCAAGGTAAGCGCCGTCTGACCATTGATACACCACAACTGTGAGTGTGTTTTGCCGGCCTTCTAGCAAATATGGGTTGAGCAAAAATTCACTGGTGAGATGGCTGCCCTTAGCGCCGCCGACATACTGACCGTTCAGGTAAAGGTCAAACGCGCTGCTGACGCCTAAAAAGGTGAGGATGATCGCTTGATCCTGCCATTGTTTTGGGATTGTAAAATTTCGTTGATAGATCCCAACGGGATTCGCGTCGGGGATATAGGGTGGATCAACGGGGAAGGGATAGGTGATGTTCACATACTGGGGCCGACCAAAGCCTTGCAGATCCCAGCAGCCAGGAACAGTAATGCGCTGCGTTGGATTTTGCCCGCTGAATATCCCCGATGGATTCTCGGGGAGGGCTTTGTGCGACGACATAAAAACAAAGTCCCATGTCCCATTGAGTACCTTGGATCGACTTGAATCCAAGGGGAATTGGGGAATGGGTGCATCAGGGTCATCATAGGGGATAAACCAGGCATGGCTGGGCAATGCGTTGACCTGGGTTTGATTTGGATATTCAAGTTTTAGCATTAATTTACCAGGGTCCTTAATTAGATTGGCGGTTGTGTGAGTTTGCTGGGCTCAGCGAAACATCCCTTTTAGCTCGGACTGTTGATAGGTCTTGCCGGCAGTGATGACCGCTTGCCCCTGTTCAACCTGATCCCAAAGGTTCCAGAAGATCAAACCGCGAATGCGGCCATTCTGCAGGTAGAAAATCGTCCCTTTATTGAATGGTTCAATCCAATCTTCAAACACATCCAAGGACGGATCAATCTCGCCGACAGCCTCATAACCAAGGTCGAAAAGGTCGGAGTAAAAGTAGGGGAAGTGATCATATTTTTTCAGGTCGCCGGACATGTTTTGGCCGGCTGCCATGCCCATCGCTTTGGCATTATCGGCGTGTTCAACGCGCGCACGTTTGCCAAGCGGGATGTGGGGGAAGTTGGCCACATCACCAGCAGCGAACACATCTGGGTGGTTGGTTTGGAGGAATTCATTCACAATGATGCCATTCTCAACGACAATCCCACACGCTTCGGCCAGGGAGGTGTTCGGTTCGATCCCGATTCCTGCGATGACGGCATCGAAGGTGGATTCTTTCGAAGTGCTCTCCCCAACACGGTGATATTTGATAGTGAATTTTTCATTTTGCGCCTGGATCAAATCAACCAGGCTATCAGTCAGTACTTCTACCCCCTTATCTTGATAGTATTGAACCAGAAATGAGGCCAGGTCTTGGGGGAACAAGGCACTTGAAATCCCGCTCTCAGGAAAGAACAGGGTTACTTTTTTGTAATTTTTTGTCAGGGCAGCTGCCAGTTCTGACCCGATAAAGCCACCGCCGATGATGCAAAAGTGTTCCTGGTGTTCGGTTTGTTTTTTTAGCTGCTGAAAATCGGCGAGGGTTCGGTAATAGATCACACCCTGGGGATCATCTTTAAAATGGCGCGGCGTCCCCCCTGTGGCAAGCAGTAATTTCTGATACTGGTATGTTTCTCCATTTGACGTACTGACCTGTTTGCTCTGTGGTGAAAGCTTTTCGATGGATGTTTCTAAAAACAAGTCTACGTTATATTCATCCAAGGGGCTGAGGATGCTTTCAACAGCTTTGTTTTCCCAGAGACCTTTGGTCAGAGGCGGGCGATTATATGGTGGAAATTTTTCTTTTGAAAACAGGGCAATGGACCCCGCAGGGTCGTTTTCTCGAATACCTTTGACAGCTGCAAGCCCTGTCATACCGCCGCCGATAATGATATATTTATACGGCTTCATGTTCATGTCCTTTCTGATGGTTTGCATGATGATCTTTCCCCGCAATGAGGGTTAATGAACCCGGATAGATCTTGATTGTAAAGGGAGTCTCACCTACAATGTCTCCATCCGCCTGGGTGTAAAGGGGAGTGCTGGCACTGACCCGGCAATATTCTTTGATCTGCATGAATTTAATGACCGGGTTGAACTTACCTTTTTTTGCAAAGATGGAAGCCAGCATACCAAGAATGTCCCAAATATTTGCCGCCCGAAAGATGAGCAGGTCCATGACGCCATCATTCAATGTAATATCTTCTGACCAAGTGAGGGGATCTACACCGGCAGTGCCGATATTGGTGATCAATATTTCTGAAGCCAGGACAGAGGTCTGTTGATGATCGCAATCGATTTCGATCCTGTGCATCTTAAGCCCGAAAATTTGCTGGGTAAAATTGATCAGGTATGCAAAGAAACCTAAGTGTTGCTTTTGGTCTGAATCGACAGCGCGCATCACTTTTGGGGAGACCCCCACACTAATATTCAATAAAAAAAACCGCTCATCCAACCGAAAGGTGTCAATTTTCACCTTGGTGTGGTCGTTGGACGTGATCAAATCCAGTGCCTGGTCAATTTTTAGAGGTATATCTAACGATTTTGCAAGGAAGTTGCCGGTGCCCAGCGGGATGATCCCCAGGGGGATATCCTGACCGATCAGATGCGTGCTGATCATCGAGATGGTACCATCACCACCCGCTGCAAGAAACAGGTCCACACCGTTGTCAATGGCCTGGTTGATAATTTTATTGAGTGCCTCATAG
>JBLRWR010000224.1:0-2676 GCA_047921135.1 Candidatus Brevefilum sp. | reverse complement strand
GACCGAGGCATAGTCCACCGGTTGGGCGGCGCGATCCAGCAGCAGCAGCAATTCTTCCGCCAGTGAAACCTCAGCCATGCCAGCCTGATCCAGCGCCAGGCATAATTCGCCCAACGTGGCCAGGTTGCCCGCGTAAAAAGCCGAAAACGCCACACTCTCCCCGCGGTCGGGCGCCATATCGAAGGCATCGTTCCAATCGCCGCCCTCCATTTTGATCAGGTTATGCTCGCCAACATTGAAAAAGGCCGTCAGGTGCTGCACCAGCAGGTGTTCCAGCACCGAACCCTCAACTACCTTGCCAGAAGCCGAGCGCAACAGCGTGCCCTGGTCTGGCGACCAATCCGGATTCGCCTGCTGGCAGCGATGGCTCAAGTGATCGTGAAAATAGGTCTGCGGGGCCAGCAGCAATTCGAGGTCGCCGGTCAGATCCAGATACAGCCTGGTGGTGATCAACGGCCACGCGCCATGATCCATCCACACCCGGGGGATGCTGTTCCGGTCGGCCTTGAATTCACCCGGCCGGGACCCAACAATAGTGGCATTGCTGCCATCCATGCGCACCCCGGCAAAATTGCTCAGCAGCAGACCTTCCAGGCCCACCCCTTCGGTCAGCAGCAGTGTCAGCAAGTCCTGCCACAGGTCCCGCCAACCTCGTCCGCCCCGGCCATAGTCATGGTAGGGCAAAAAGGAGTTGCCCATGATGCGCCTGAGAATGGGTTGCAGGGTGACCCACTGCAACCATCCATCCAGCCGCTCATCCTGGTGGTCAAACCGCAGGGCAGAACGCTTTTCCTGCCAGTAGGCTTGGTTAGCCTCCAAATGATGATTAAATTGCTTTTCAGAGCCGTATTTTTCAACCAGGGCCGCCACATCCGCCGACTCGGTCATGATGCTGAGGATCAGGATATAGCTTTTAGACTCGCCCGGCCCCAGCTGGACCGGCGGGAAGTGCAACCCGCCCAGCGATTCAAACCCCTCAAAATCACTGCCGGGGCCTTGCGTTGCATACCCGTCTTGAAAAAGCGCCCCAGGCCGATCAAAACTGCCCCCTTCACCGATAAAATCTTCCACCAATGGCGAAAAGCCCTCAGGCGGATGTCCGTCTCCATCTGCGCCCAAAACGGCGTAAGTGACCTGGTTGAGCTTGTGACCCCGCTCATCAAATGTCATGGTCGGCCTGACCAAAACCCCAAAGGGATGACAGGTTGTGCGGTGCAGCAAGGCGGTCACATGGCGGTGATCCCTGAGGTTGTCTGCCGAGCGCCCAAAAATGGGTATGGCCGCTGTGGGGACCAGGTCGAGCACCGCATCCCCCTGGTTGGTGAGTGTCACCCGCATCAACTCCACGTGATCGTCCGTCACCGGCACAAAGTTGACCACGGCAGCCCGTAAGCCGGATTGGGCGTGCTGTGTATAAACCGCATGCCACAGGAGCCCAGCCTGCAAATGTGTGGCTCCTGCCTGGCTGGGCTGAACAGCGTCAGACCGGTTCACCAGCCAGGGCTCGCCATTGACCGTCACCCAAAAGTTCCGCCCCGAGCGGGTGTTGTGCAGGTCCTCAACGGAGACGGGCATGAGCAGGAACGTGTCCTGGTCCAGCTTTGCATCGCCATTCAACGCCGGCGTAATCGAGGACATCATCCCGGCCGCATTCACCAGCGGAAAGTAAAGGTAACTGTTCGCCTGCGGGTCGGTCAGCTCAAAGGTGCCCTGCCCATCAACAAATTGCCACCCCAAAGGTTTGTTCACTTTCATACACACCTCAACCTATCATTATTTAGACGGGTATTGCTTGGTAACCCGATGATTTCGCTAAAACATGTCACTCAAAAACCAGGGTTTGTTACCCAATCTGCCCAAAGCTTGAACCCTTGTGTTTTTACCTGCCCCTAACGTCTATATTAGAAGAACAGGTCAATCGCGTCAAACTCGCCCTGGCGCACGCCCTCAGCATAGGGCGTCTGGATCACCCCGCCATCGATGCGGATGGTTTCATCACCGGAATGCAGTTCAACCCGCTTAATTTTTAAGCCCTCATCCCAGGTGTCCTTGCGATCCGGGTTATGTACGGTGACGGTGCAGGTCCCCAGGCAGCGGAACCTGAAAATACCGTCCACAGTGAACAACCAGCCCGGCAGGACGGGCGCGAACGTCAACGCTAATTCGCCCTCGATAAGCTGGAAGGGCTGCTTGCCCATGGTCATCAGGCGCCACATGCTGATAAATTCGGCGGTCAGGCCGCTCATGCGGGCCACAAAACCCGCACCATGCAAAGAAGCGTCCGGGTGTGCGCTGCTGACGATGAAGGAGCAGCTTTCAAGGGGACTGCGGCCGTAAACCTGGGGGTCCATGAAGGCTGGCAGGTGCGTTTTCAGGGCTGTAAAAAATTCTTCATATAAACCGGCATTGATCAGGGCCAGCAGGTATTTATACGACATGTGCATCCAGATCGACTCATTTTCCAGCCAACCGGGTGTGAAGGCCCGCAATCGGCCAATTTCATAGGGCTGATCTTCCAGAGAGACGTTGATCTTGTACATGCCCAGCTTTTGATCAAACAAGGCGCTCTCTCTAACCGCCTGTGCCAGCTCACGGGCGCCGCGCGCCTCGGCAATCTTCATCTCGCGCACCGGACCTTCCAGGAAGATAGGCAGCGCCGACGGGCGGAACCCCTTA
>JBLRWR010000223.1:1571-2676 GCA_047921135.1 Candidatus Brevefilum sp. | reverse complement strand
CTTATGAAGAGGCGGCGCGGCTGCACCAAGCCATCCAGCAGGTGTTACGGCAGGGCATCCGCCGGTTTGGCGCCAGCCTGGATTGGTTTTACCGCGGCGGACAGTTCCAAAACGACTTCAATGCCTATGGGCGGGCTGGAGAAGCCTGCCCGGTCTGCGGTACACTGATAGAAAAGATCTCCGTTGGCCAGCGCGGCACGCATTTTTGCCCCCGCTGCCAAACACCTGGCTGACTTTGAGCATAACAACAAGAAAGGCGCCTGCTCGGGCGCCTTTTAATTTGTGACGTAATTAAACCTATCACCTCACGCCTACAGGCGCAGGGAGCGTTTGGTCAGGCCTATGTTATCCCACCACCAGCGCACCGTATCCGCAATGCTGCTCACGAGTGAGCGCGGTTCGTATCCCAGCTCGGATTTTGCTTTATCCGATTGAATTTGCGAATTGCTGATCACCGTTTCAATCGAATAGCGGGTGAAGCTCGGCCTGGTCTTGGTCAGCTTGTAATACAGCTCTGCCATGGGTGCCAAAACAAGGGCAACCGGCAAGGGAAAGGAAAGCACCTTTGTTTCTTTGCCAGTCACTTTTTTCACCAGGTCATGCAGCATGGTCAGCTCAATCCGCTCGCCGCCCAGGATATAGGTTTCACCCGGCTGGGCATAATCCCGCGCCAAAATCTGCCCCAGCGCCACATCGCGCACATCAACAAAATCGAAAGCGCCCTCTACCAGGAAAGTGACCTTTTTCTGCATGAAGGAGAGGATCAGCTCACCCACCTCAGAGCGCCGGTAATCATAGGGGCCGATCACCCCGGTTGGGCACAGGATACTGGTATCCAGGCCATCCTGCGCAGCTTGCTGCACTAGCAGTGAAGCTTCAGCCTTGGACCGATCGTAGGGGCCGGCTGGATTGCGCGGATCAAACGCCAGGCGTTCATTGATCGGCGTGCCGATCGGCGGACGCTCAAGGGCATGGATCGAACTGGTGTAAACCAATTTACGGACCCCGGCATCCCTGGCGGCCTGGATCACATTGCGGGTGCCATCCACGTTGACCTGCTGCAGTAAATAAGCCTTATCTTCAGTGATCGAAACCAGCGCGGCCA
>JBLRWR010000223.1:0-1562 GCA_047921135.1 Candidatus Brevefilum sp. | reverse complement strand
TCACATTGCGGGTGCCATCCACGTTGACCTGCTGCAGTAAATAAGCCTTATCTTCAGTGATCGAAACCAGCGCGGCCAAGTGAAAAACCACATCAATATCCGCCATCGCAGCCCGCAGAGCGTCCAATTCCAGCACGTTCCCTTCCACGCGTTCCACAGGCAGTCCATCCAAAGACCGTGTTTCCTCCCCGGGCAGGATTAATGCCCGCACACGCTCACCGCGGGAAAGCAACTCCCGCACCAATACGTTACCCAAATGTCCGGCTGCGCCGGTTACCAGGTTCATGCTTCCCTCCGCATACCATTTACCAACATTTCGACCCCAAACAATGTCACGCTCTGCCAGGTGGTGCCCTCAGGATCAAAGGCAGCTTGCAGCATTAACCCCATCACCATGGAGGTCAACAACCTGGCAGCGATTTCCGGATCTACGGTGTCTGCAAAGGAGCCCTCGTCAATCCCGGTTTGGATGATGCCAGAAAAATAATCCAGATAGCGTTGATACGGTGAAACCGCCCGTTCCCACACGGCTTGATGCCGGCTGGCCTGCGTCCAGAACTCCAGCAGGATCGGGAAACGACCCTCCAGGGCATCGAACAGCCCGCCAGAAATGGCCGCCATGCTTTCGAGGGCCTGGGGAACCGTCTCGGCGGATTGGCCGGCAGTTGTGAAAAAGTCATCCACGGTCTCCAGCCAGGTTTCCATCATAGCCAGAAACAACTCCTGCTTGGAGGAAAAGTGGTGGTAAAAGGCACCCTTGCTCACCTCGGCCTGCTGGCAAATTTCGGCCACACTGGTAGCGTCGTACCCGTTTTTAGAGATTAACTCGATTGAAACATCCAGGATGGTGTTGCGGGTCTCCGCCCCGCGCATTTGATTCGTCATAAATTTCCATTTCTATAAAAATATCCGACCGACCAGTCGGTATCTCTACTTTACCATTGAAAGCAGGTAAGTGCAAGGGGTATTCTTTTCGCCAACAACAGAACAGATTGTTAAAACGAAACTCGCCAGCCTGATCATTTCCCAAACCTGGCTGGCGACTTTCTTCTCTCCAAAACGCTCCCTTATTTGGAGAAGGAAATTTCCTTGCTTAATAATTATTGTATAGACAAGTATAACACGATCTACGAAATAACACAGTGGGGACTCACAAAGGGTCAGGTGGTAAATGGATGGGTAAAGACAGCTCAGTGGTAAAAACAAAACACCCCGGTTTGCGGGGTGTTTACCTCAACTTGAGGCGACGACGGGACTCGAACCCGTGATCGGGGTTTTGCAGACCCTTGCCTTACCAACTTGGCTACGTCGCCTTGAAAATAAAAGCTGATACCCGGCCTGTGGATACCAGCCATCGTGCTTTCGCAAAGCGGGCGAAGAGACTCGAACTCTCAACCTTCTCCTTGGCAAGGAGACGTTCTACCATTGAACTACACCCGCGTGACCTTGTCCTGTAGTGAAAAGCATTTTAGCACAAGCGGGGAAATTCGTCAACCCTGGGCGCAGGGAAGTGTCAAGAAATTCCAAATAATTTACCAAATAAATGGCCATATTCATTTATA
>JBLRWR010000222.1:0-2684 GCA_047921135.1 Candidatus Brevefilum sp. | reverse complement strand
GGGGCAGTCCCATCAGCTTTGGCATCTGCGAAATTTGCCAGTTCTGGCACCAATCACAGCGAAAATTACATCCCGGCGTGGCGATGGAATAAGATCTGGAGCCTGGATAAAAATGATACAACGGCTTCTTTTCAATCGGATCAATATTTTGGGCGATCAAATTGCCATAAACTAAGGTAAATAACTTCCCATCCCGATTTTCACGCACTCGACAGATACCCAGCCCGCCCTCTTTGATCGTGCAGCGATGCGCACAGAGGCGGCATTGAACCTGGTTACCGTCAAGTTCATCGTATAATAAAGCATCATAAAGCATTGTGACCTCGTTTGCCCGGTATTCAGTCATGTTAATCTTATACGATTGGGAAAAACAAATCAACACAAGGAAAGAAAATAAATGACATTTTCCATTGGCTTCGTTCAGTTCCAACCCGTCCGCAAAGATATCGAAACAAATATCAAAAAGCTCCAGCAGCTTTTGGCGGGCATCACAGCAGACCTGATTGTCCTCCCCGAGCTGGCTAACACCGGTTATCTATACGAAAATACGAAAGCGTTGTTCCCATACGCTGAGCCAAACGATGCTAGCGGTGCTTTTCTTCAAAGTCTGATCGCACTGTCAAATGACACCCAGGGTTTGATCGTCTCAGGGTACGCCGAATTGGCAAAGGATAAATTATTTAACTCAGCCATTGCCATCTCGAAGGAAGGTGTGGTGGCCAATTACCGCAAGATCCACCTGTATGCCGACGAAAAACTGCTCTTCCAGCCCGGGGACAACCCCTTTCAAGTGTTCACGTGGTTAGGTGTCAAAATCGGCATGATGATCTGTTTCGATTGGATTTTTCCTGAATCAGCCCGCTCACTGGCACTTGGTGGCGCACAAATTATCGCACATCCTGCCAACCTGGTGCTCCCTTACTGTCAGAATGCCATGCTCACCCGATCCATCGAGAACCAGGTGTTCACCATCACCGCCAATCGCATTGGCACAGAGCGCATCCCTGGTGCAAAGTTGACCTTCACCGGTACGTCGCAAATGTCTTCACCTGTGGGGGAAGTTTTGGATCGAGGCCCAGAGAACGAGGAGACAGTTAAAATTAGAAACATCGATCCCCACCGTGCGTTGAATAAGATGATATCCGCGCAAAACGATCTCTTCGCAGACCGGCGACCAGAATTTTATACGTAATTATAAGCACTGGAAAACGGCCGTTTTCCAACGCTTATTAACATAAAAGAAGAACCAGCTCGGTCAAGCTGATTCTTCTTTATTTTCACAAAGTAACCAGGGAAATTTTATGCGCCAAATTTTTCCAGGCGACCTGCATAAGCCATCGCCAGGGACATCAACTCATATGCTGGAAAGCGCACCCCCAACCCACCCCCGAGGCAAGCCCTCTCGCCAAAACTGGCAATTCCATCTGGTCGGCACAATTTAGAATGGAACAGGACCGGCACTGGATGCCAGCTGTGTTGCTTCATCAGGCACGGTGTGCTGTGATCACCGGTGATGATCAACACTGATGGGTCCAAAGACAGGATGCGCGGTAAGAGCGCATCAACCTTTTCAATTTCGTGCACCTTGGCATTAAAATTACCATCTTCACCATAGCTGTCGGTCTTTTTTATATGAACAAAGAAGAAGTCATAAGCATCCCAATAGTGCTCTAGCATGTCAATTTCTTCTTCATAAGATTGCGCCGCCGCTGGGCTATCCATGCCGACCAATTTAGCCACACCCCGATACATAGGATACATGGCAATGGCAATGGCCTTTAAGTTTAAGGCATCCGGGAATTTCGGCCAGTTGGGAAGTTGGGCAAAACCACGCAGTAAGAACATATTCGCCGGCGATTCATCTGCCAAAATTTGTTCGGCCTGGCGGACAAATTCCTGGACCAGTTGAGCAGCTTTTTCTGATTCTGCGTCAAGAGCTTTGGCGATCAGCGGTTTTTTCCCTTCAGTCTGTGGATCAGTCTCCTGGATATTGGCCCGCAGACCCTCCCCGCGCATAACCAGCAAGAACCGGTACTCTTTAACCGGTTTTAGGAAGACTTCCACACCTGGGATATTGATATTTTCACTCAACAGCTGACACAGACGCTCCGTAACTTCGGTAGGGATACGCCCAGCGCGGCGGTCAGTGACCTTTCCTTCTTCATCCACAGTGCAAAAATTTCCGCGCGCAGCAATATCCTTCTCGTTCAAATCAAAATCGATACCCAGGGCAGAAAGCACCCCGCGGCCTACAACATATTTGACCGGGTCATACCCGAACAACGCCAGATGCGCCGGGCCGCTGCCTGGTGTGATCCCGCTGCGAATGCCTTCATGCAATCCAAGCATGCTCTTTTCTGCTAAAGCATCCATATTGGGTGTTTTTGCTGTTTCCAGTTCCGTTTTTCCACCTGGTTCAATTGGCAGACCGCCCAGACCATCCATAACCAGGAGTACAATTTTATTTTTTACACCCTCAACGACTAAAGGTTTAATAACATCAAAGTCCATCGCGTGCGCTCCTATCCTCTTTCAAACTGTTTAATTGTTAACTTAACAATACCAATCAGTAATTATAGACTTATTTTCACAAGTTTGACAAACGCAAATAATTGCTCCCAGGGCAATCGCAAAGTCAAACATTCTTATTGTCTCAACGATCTTCACATTGTAAAAACCCCTTC
>JBLRWR010000221.1:0-2761 GCA_047921135.1 Candidatus Brevefilum sp. | reverse complement strand
TGGGCATTGGTGCGGTACATGATCGCAAAATCGGATTCCCTGGCCTCGCCCAAGCTTACCTGGCGGGCAATGATGTCGGCGACATAGGCTGCCTCATCATGGTCATCAGGCGCTTCGTAGACGATGACCGCCTCACCCCTGCCGCGCGCTGTGAACAGCTTTTTTTCCGTCCGATGCGGGTTTTCATTGATCACCGCCACTGCTGAATCGAGGATGGTTTGGGTGGAGCGGTAATTCTGTTCCAGCAGGATCTTTTCGTGCGCTTTGAAACTGTCGGTAAAGCGCTGCACATTGCGATAGTCTGCCCCACGCCAGCGGTAGATCGATTGGTCTTCATCGCCAACCACAAACAGGTTGTTGTGCTGCGAGGCTAAATGCGAGAGAAGGTGGTATTGGGCCAGATTGGTATCCTGGAATTCATCCACCAGGATGTGCTGGAACCGCCGGGCATACTTTTGGCGCACAGTCGGCTGATTCTCAAGCAGGTGGGCGGTGTAGAGCAGCATGTCGTCGAAATCCATGGCGTTGCTGGCGACCAGGTATGCCTGGTAAGCCTTGTAGAGGGCCTGGATGGTCTCATCGCGATAACTGAGCAGGGGAAATTCATCGGGTGTGAATAAATCGTTTTTTGCGTTGCTGATCTTGGCCAGCACCAGGCGCGGGCTATATTCCTTCTCATTGAGCCTGCTTTCCTTGATCACCCGCTTGATCAAGGTCAGCTGATCATCGGCATCAAAGATGACGAAATTTGGGTCGACTGGCAGGTATTCGGCCTCACGGCGCAGGATACGCCCGCAGATGCCATGGAAGGTACCCAGCCACAGCCCATCCGCATTTTCCCCCAGCAAGCCAGCCACCCGCTGACCCATCTCCCGAGCGGCTTTGTTGGTGAAGGTGACGGCCATGATCTGGTAGGCGGGAACGTTCTTTACCGCAATCAGGTAAGCAATTCGGAAGGTCAGCACCCGGGTTTTCCCCGAGCCGGGACCTGCTAAAACAAGAATTGGCCCTGGAGGTGCAGCCACGGCCTTTTGTTGCTGTGGATTGAGTTCAGCGAGGATGTCGGTCATGTTGAATCGGATTCTACCTTTGCCCCTATAGTGGGTCAACGCTTCCTGAGTGACTGCCCCCAGACGATCAGAGATTAAAGCGGATGGTGATCACATCGCCATCCTGGACCGGGTAATTTTTACCCTCCAGGCGCAGCTTACCTGCCTTGCGCGCTTCTACAAAGCCCCCCAGCGTGGTGAGGTCTTCATAATCGATCACTTCTGCGCGGATAAAGCCCTTCTCAAGGTCAGTATGGATCTTACCTGCGGCTTCCAGGGCGGTTGCCCCGTGCTTGACCGTCCAGGCATGGACTTCTTTCTCGGCTGCGGTGAAGAAGGAGATCAGGTTGAGCAGATCGTAAGACAAGCGGATCAGGCGGTTGAGGCTGGGCTCCTGGATGCCATACTCCGCCATGAAAACTGCCATCTCTTCTGGCGGCAGCTGGGCGATCTCCATCTCCAGTTTGATGGGCATGCAGATCATTTTCGTGCGGGCTGTGAGCATGTCCAGGTTGATTGGCTCTTGCCCTTCTGACTGGTTGATGACGATCAGCTGGGGCTTTCGGCTCAAAAGCCCGTGGCTGGAGAGCATCTTTTCTTCTTCCGGGCTGAAGGTCTCCTGGCGCAGGGGTAGCCCCCCTGATAGGGTGGTCGAGAGCCTGGTGAACAGGTCTATCTCCCGGGCAACGAGGCCTTTATCCCGCCCATGGCCTCCCCGTCCCTGTTCGTCTGCCAGGCGCTCCAGCTTGCGTTCGACCTGGATCAGGTCGTTGAGGATCATTTCGGATTCCATGGTCTCAATATCACGCAGCGGGTCGACAGAACCGGCGGTGTGGGGCACGAGCGGATTTTCAAAATGGCGCACAACATGGATAAACCCATCCATTTGCGAGAGGGTGTTGAGCAACTGGCCTGAAATGCCATTCTGGGCTGATTCGCCATCCAGTCCAGCGATATCTGCATAGGTCACTTTGGCATACACAATCTTTGGGGGATGGAACAGCTCGGCTAAACGCTCGACCCGTGCATCGGGGACGTCGATCACCGCGGTATGTACGGAGAGCTTACCCCCGCTTATCCCGGTGGGGATGTTGCCCAGGGTGAGGGTGTTAAACAGAGTTGTCTTGCCCGCCTGGGGCAATCCGATGATACCTAATTCCATAAGTACTCCATTGACCATCCCTGCCGGATGAATTTGCAGGGGAATTTTGTAACATCAATCATACCCAATAAATCCCGGTTGTGAGTGTCCTGGGGTCTTTTGTTCGTCCGTTTTGTTGCTTGACCTGTGGGTGAGGATTGGATAGAATAATGGTTGCTGGCCGAAGTGGCGGAATTGGCAGACGCGCACGACTCAAACTCGTGTGCCTTCGGGCATGTGGGTTCGATTCCCACCTTCGGCACTCAGCAACAACCAAAAGCTCATTTCGGTGAGCTTTTTTGGTTAAGGTGTGTTGAGATAGGATCATTCCTGTAAGGCAGTGAAAGAATTAGGGTATCATTGAAACGATGATCAGTCCGACCATTCTTGAGATCCGCCTGCTTGGGCCGGTGGAAGTTTCCTTCCATCAGGAGCGCATCAAGATCCCCCGTAAATTAGAGCGGGTGATTCTCTATTACCTGGCGGTCCAAAACCATCCAGTCGGCCGCTCGGCCTTGATTGACCTGCTGTGGCCGGGAGCAGAACAAATCGACCCGCGCGGTGCGTTGCG
>JBLRWR010000220.1:0-2806 GCA_047921135.1 Candidatus Brevefilum sp. | reverse complement strand
ATGTTTAGTCCCCGAGATGCCCAGGCGGCAGACTAACTGTCCACAGGTAAACATACGTAGCAACGCCCCGCCGGAAGTGTAGATTACTTCCGTAGCGACGTTGCCTGCAACGTCGCTACGAGAGGCTATTTTATTGATTAATGACTATCAAAGACCCCAGAAGGCTGACACAGGCGTGAATCGCAAGTAGGGCCTCTCGTCTTGACCTGTCTTTTGACCGCTAGGGCATATTTTGGTGAGAGGTCAAAATTTGGGTGATCATCCGGGTGTGTTCACCCATATGGTCTGTCAGCATCCGGATCAATCCTTCAACGTCTTGCTCGCCCTGTTTTTCTCCCTCTTCATTGTAAAAGCCAACCTGGTTGCCCCAACGGTCGGGAAAGCAACTGACCAATTCGGCGATGAAGCGGCGCTGGGCGCGTAGCAGGTCAAGGGCGGGCCCGATCGGGCGCTGGTCAAAACCTAAACGGTCAGCCCAGGCTTCGTTTCCGGGGAACCCGCCAAAGAAGACCTTGCAACCAGGGGTGGCCAGGGCGCGTTCGATGATGAAGGTGAACACGTTGCCGTCATCGGTGAGATGGTGCAGTACCTGACGAATGCTCCATTCGCCCGCTTGCGCTGACCAGTCCAGCTGGTCTTCTGTGACAGGTGCCAACACCGAGTTTAGCTCATTTAATGTGTTGGTAAAGTTGTCCAATATTTGTGCTTGATCGTTATTCATGTTAACTCCGGATTCAGGATGGTCTGTTTGTATTATGAAGAAAAAACAGCCAAATTTCAAGACTCACTGGTTCGGTTGGCTTGGCCACAGAGGGGCACAGATGACAACAACATACCCCAGGTTAACATCCGTAGTTATGCCCCGTCGGGGCGTCGCTGCGTCCCATATCTATTGTTTACAAGACTGGCAACCCCCGGGGGTCTGTTGAAAGTTCCTGTGAGGGTAATTCTTTTTTCCGTGTATTTTAAGCTTGTCATCCGACAACTCTGTCACGTGGGTGACTGCGTCACCACACGTGACCTACAAAATAAAATGCCTGCCAACTTCCGTAGCGACGTTGCAGGCAACGTCGCTACACGAGGTGTCTTATAAGGTAAAGACTTCAGGGATTTTGAAGAAATTATTTAATCATGATGAGGCCCCTAAGAGGCCGTCGCAATTTCTGACCCCATCCCGACCTTCGGGATGGGGTGTTTGTTCCCCTTCTGAGTCAAATCGTCCTCGCTTTTGTGATCGAAAACCCATAGACTGTAACACTGCATGATGTAGGTCACATATGGTGGCACAGTCACCCGCGTGACACGCCCCAACTAAGACCCCCGGGGTTTACGCAGGAAGCTGATCATTCAATTCCGGCCGACCAAGCCCGTCTAATCATCTACCAAGATCCATTCTTAAAACCCCGGGGGTCTGAAAATGATTCCGAATGATAAAATTAGCCCAAATCGGAGGTAGATGCGCATGCACATTTCCTTGATGGAACAAGTTGATGGTGAAATCGTTCAGGCCTTTGCCCGCCTGATCCCCCAATTGACCCGCCACAGCCCGCCACCAAGCCGGGATGACCTGGCTGAGATGGCGCAATCCGGGTCTGTGTTCGTGTTCTTAGCCCGCCTGCCAGACCAGCACGGGGAGATCATCGGCAGCGCCAGCCTGGCGACCTTCCGGACGCCCACCGGGTTGCACGGCTGGATTGAGGATGTGATTGTGGATCAGAGCGCTCGCCGCCAGGGGATCGGCAAAGCCCTGACGGAAGCCTGCCTGGAAAAAGCCCGGGCGCTGGGCTTGCGCGAGGTCAACCTGACCTCGCGGTCGACCCGCTGCTCGGCCAACCTGCTCTACCAGGCGATGGGCTTCATCCGCCGGGAGACAAACCTCTACCGCTACCCGCTGCGCGACTGAGAGCCCTCAGGGCGTCGTGGTGGGGATGGGCAGGGTATTGGTGGGGACCGATGGGGGCGGGTCTGTTGCTGTCGGCTGAGGGGAGTCGCTTTCTGGTTCTGTTTGCTGATGTTGGGGTAAACCCTGCAACACTGAGGCCAGCAGCGCCAGGGCGCGGGCTTCCGCTTCCTGGCCTTCCGCCAGCACACGCTGGGCCTGAACGCCAAGGGTGTAGATTGGGTCCTCATCTTCCAGCAGGGCCAGCCGGAGGGCAGCCCTTTCGAGGTCGCCGGTGTGGGCGTACACCTGGGCGATGGTGCTGCGGTAGAAATCCTTATCCGCATCACCCAGGCTGGCCGGCGTCGTATTTTCATAGATGACGGGGTTGATCAGCCAGGCATAGACCAGCCCAAGGGCCAACCCAATAATGACCCCGGTGAGCAGATACAGCGGGCTGCCCTTCTGCTTGGGTGGGGGTGAGGAGAGGTGCAGTTTCTGGGTGTCATCCTGCATGGATCGGTCCCTTTTTTAGTCCAGCCCACCCAGGGCTTGGAGAATGTCGCCTGCCAAAAGCTGCAGCAGCTGCAGGTCGGCGGGGGCGTATTGGTGGGTGTGGGCAAAGTCGATGGCTGTGTTCAATAGGGCTGACGGGCGCCCCTCACCCAGGAAGTCCAGGCGGGCCAGGGCCAGGGGCAGGTCACCTTCGGCGTGGTACAGCTCCGCTGTCATCAGGATGAAGTCGGTTTGATAGTCCCAACGCAGGGTTTCGGCGCTGGTGCTTTTATAGCGTACGGGGTTGATCACCCAGCCGTAGCCCAGCCCGGCGGCAAACCCGGCCAGGATGGCCAACCCAAAGAAAACGAAACGCCACGCCCGCCGGTTCAACTCAGTCCTCCTTGAGCATGGGGATGTGCATCCCGTGGC
>JBLRWR010000219.1:0-2812 GCA_047921135.1 Candidatus Brevefilum sp. | reverse complement strand
GTTTACGCGCTAGGGCCGCCGCCGCCTGGTTGATCTCCAACACGCGCTCGCCCAGGCCAAATTCTGACAGCGTCAGCCGGTTGGAGCGAAATGAATCCGTTTCGATCACATCCGCCCCAGCCTCTAAAAAAGCACGGTGCACCTTTTCCACCGCCTGGGGGTAAGTGATTACCAGGTAATCATTGCATCCCGCCGTCCTTTCGCCCCCAAAATGCTCGGGGGTCAAGTTCTGCCGATCAAGATTGGTGCCCATGGCACCATCAAACAACACCACACGATGATCGATGGCATCTAAATAACGCCGGTTGGTAAAGGGCTTGGTGTCTGCTGTCATGCCGTGTCCTTCCTGGTTCAGGTATCTGTGTTTGTGTCTTTAAACGAGCCACCTCTCAAGGGTGAGAGGTGCAGATACCAGTGTGTAACTTCACCTCATCTTCCAGAACGGCCCTGAACGGGTTCTGCCGGAGTTGGCACCTGCGAAATGATCGTGGTTGCCGAGGCATCAACGGGCCGGTCCCTCCGCCTCTCTGGATGAGTCCTATAATTAGACAAATCTTATCACATTTGAGGGTTCGAGTCAATCTGGCTCAGTCCTCATCGCAAAGTCCTGCTGTAGAACGGTCAGCACCCCCCTGGCCGTGGCAAAACCCGGATGGTCCGGCATGATAAAGCCGCGCTGATAAAACTCACCCACCAGCGTGATCTCCTGCTGTACCGAGGCCAAATCCATCGTATGCCCGATTAAAATGATATCCTTCAAATCAGCCGCATTCGCCGCGTTGATGGCAATCACCGCAATCACCTGCGCCACCAGGCGCACCAGTCCTGCGGCCAGGTCCTCACGTTTAAAATCGCCGCCAGCGCCCAATTTTCCCAGGTTGACCGCATTGGCATTGGACGGCAATCTGCCCACCTCGCCCCCCACCGCCTCGCTCAGCATGATGTCCACCGCTCCTGCGTCGCCGGTGAGCGCCAACCGGTCAATTTCATCGATATTTGCTGTGCCAAGCATCACCTTCGACAGGCCTACCAGCGTCCCACCGCCGACAGCGGATCCGGTCACATGCTGCACATCCCCTCCCCTGGCTGCTACCATGGCGGTACCCGTCCCCGCGCTGACCACCAGCCCGGCTTCCAGTTGGGCTGCAGACAGGCCTCCCAGCCCTAAAGCCTGCATTTCATCCACTTTGTGTAAGATGTAACCATCCAAAACAGCGGGCAAATCACGATAACGCCCGCCTGTCACACCAATTTTTGAACTATCCGTGAGCACATGGCCTGAACCGCCAGCGCCTGGCGCACCTGGTCTTCCGGATTACGATATTGGTTTTCCAGTTTTTGTCGCTGCCACCCGGCCCTGTCCGCCCATGCCAGGTCTATGTGTGTCATGCCCATATCTATCGCCAGGTAATCTGCTTTCATCTTTCGCTCCGAATTTACTCGATACAGGCTAAATTTTACCCCGATCCATCCGACAAGGGTACGCGGTATGCTTTACAGAGGTTTTTCCAGCACATCCCCCACGTTATGCGTTACAATACTTAATTAAAGGAGTTACGCATGAAACCCAGCCATAAACCCACTTTTTTAGGCACCTTTTTACCGCTCTCAATCCTGTTGATTCTGATCGGGTGGGGAGGGTTGTATTTCATCATTTGGCATACGCTGCCGCTGATCGGGTGGCGGTGGATGTTCTTTTTCCTGGGCGTGGTCGCGCTAACCGGGCCGGCTATCCCGATCACTTATTACCTCAACAAACGTTTCCCCAGCGATCCACCCGTAGAAGGTATGGTAATCGTGCGCCAGGCGCTGTGGGTCGGTGTGCTCGGCAGCACCCTGGCCTGGTTGCAGCTCGGCCGTGTGTTGACAGCCGCACTGGCCCTGCTCATGACGGCTGTTTTCATCCTGATCGAGTTTCTTTTACGCCTGTTCGAGCGCAGCCGATGGAATCCTGAAAGTGACGCCTGAGGCCATTATGACGCCAGACCTGAGCCATCTACCCTCGATCGACCTGTTGCTAAAATCCACCGAAATGGATCACCTGCTGGAAGCCTTTGGCCGCCCGCTGTGTCTTAACGCAGCCCGATCAATATTGGATGAAATTCGTTCAGAGGTGATCAATGAAAACTGCCCCCTTCCCGGGCAGGATGCAATCATCAGCCGGGTGAAGGCGCGCTTAGATACCTGGCTCACCCCCTCCCTGCTGCCGGTTATCAATGCCACCGGCGTGATTCTGCACACCAACCTCGGACGGGCACCTCTCAGCCGAGCAACCCGGATGGCCATCACCCAGGCCGCCGAAGGCTATACCAACCTGGAATTTAACCTGGAATCGGGTAAACGCGGCTCCCGCGCGGTTCATGCCAGCCAAATCCTGGCTCAGCTGACGGGCGTTGAAGCCGGCTTTGTCGTCAACAACAACGCCGGCGCTGTGCTGCTGATCCTTTCTGCCCTGGCCAGCAGCCGCAAGGTAATCGTGTCCCGCTCGCAGCTGGTCGAGATCGGCGGCGGTTTCCGCATCCCGGACGTCATGCGCCAATCCGGCGCTGAATTACTGGAAATTGGCACCACCAACCGCGTACACCTGTATGATTACGAGGCTGCGCTCCAGGAGGAAGATGTCGCCCTGGTGATGGTTGCCCACCACTCCAATTTCAAATTAATTGGTTTCCACAGCGAGCCAAACCTGGGCGAAATTGTCACCGCAGCCCATCATTACGGCGTGCCGGTCGTGCATGACCTGGGCTCCGGCGCCCTGCTGGATACCGCCAATTACGGCCTCACCCACGAACCCATGGTGCAGGAATCCGTA
>JBLRWR010000218.1:0-2830 GCA_047921135.1 Candidatus Brevefilum sp. | reverse complement strand
CGTGTGCGGATACCAATCACGCCCATGGCGGTGCGGCCCATGGCACGTATCTCCCTCTCGTGGTAGCGCAATGCCTGCCCGTTGCGGGTGATCAAGATGATCTCATTGTCGCCGCTGGTCAGGCTGACCCACCCCAATTGATCATCCTCATCCAGGCTGATGGCGATCAGCCCTGAGGGACGAACGGCCTTGAATTGTGCCAATTCCACGCGTTTGACACGGCCTTTACGGGTGGCCATGGTGCAAAAGGCGGCGTCCTCAAAGCTGGCCACCGGAACGATGGCTGTGATGCCCTCGTTGGCCTCAATGTTGATGATGTTATAGATTGGGATGCCCCGACCGGTGCGGCCTTCTTCAGGAAGCTGCCAGACTTTTTCAGAGTAGACCTTGCCTTTATCGGTGAAAAACAGCAGGGTACTCAGGGTGTGGCAGCGCAGGAAGAACTTAACTTCGTCTTCATCGCGCATAGATTGGCCGATCACACCCCGGCCGCCACGCCCTTGCGAGCGATAGGTGGTCTCGGATACGCGCTTGACATAACCTTTCTGGGTGATGCTGACGAAAACATCCTCTTTCTTGACCAGGGATTCTTCAGATAGGTCACTGGATGCATCGGGGGCGATTACCGTGCGACGAATGTCGCCATAATTTTCAACAATCTCGCTCAAGTCGGTGCGGATGATCTCGAGGATCTTCTTTGGATGCGCCAGCAGGTCTTCAAGGTATTCAATCAGGCTCATGATCTGTTTATGCTCATCCATGATCTTCTGGCGTTCCAGCGCGGCCAGGCGGCGCAACTGCATGTCGAGAATGGCCTGGGCCTGAATTTCTGATAAGGAGAAGCGCGACATCAGGTGTTCTTTGGCTGTATCGGCATCTTCTGATTCGCGAATGGTTTTAATGACGTCATCAAGGTTCGCCAGGGCGATCAACAAGCCGTCCAGGATGTGGGCACGATGTTTGGCTTTGTTGAGTTCATATTCTGAACGGCGGGTGATAACCACCTGGCGGTGTTCGAGGTAGGCTTGCAAAGCACGTTTGAGGGTCAGCAGGCGCGGTTCGCCGTTGACCAAGGCCAGGATCTGCGCCCCGAAGGTGGATTGCAGGGGGGTGAATTTATACAATCGGTTGAGCACCTGTTTGGGCTGTGCACTGCGTTTTAATTCGATGACGATACGCATACCCGTACGATCGGATTCGTCGCGCAAATCGGAGATGGAATCCAGGCGGCCTTCGCGTACCAGTTCAGCAATGCGTTCGATCAGGGTAGTCTTGTTGAGCTGGTAGGGAATTTCGGTGATTTTGATCACAAAGCGGCCGCCGCGCACCTCTTCAATGTTAGCTGTGCCGCGCATCACGATCCGGCCGCGCCCCGTGCTGTAAGCCTGGCGGATGCCCTCATCACCGACGATGATCCCGCCGGTGGGGAAGTCAGGTCCGGGCAGGAAGCCCATCAGATCCTCAACGCTGACCTCGTCCATCTCATCATAATGGTCAATCAGGTAATTGAGCGCATCGACCAATTCGCGCAGGTTGTGCGGGGGGACATTGGTCGCCATGCCCACAGCGATACCCGAGGAGCCGTTTAGCAGCAGGTTGGGAAGCCTGGCAGGAAGCACCTCAGGCTCTTGCAGAGAGCCGTCGAAGTTGTCAATGAAGTCGACAGTTTCCTTTTCAAGGTCGACCAGCATCTCTTCGGCCATCTTAGAAAGCCGTGCCTCTGTGTAGCGCATGGCGGCGGGTGAGTCACCGTCAATGGAGCCGAAATTTCCCTGACCATCGACCATGGTGTAACGCATCGAAAAATCCTGTGCCATCCGGGCCATGGCATCGTAAACGGCCATGTCGCCGTGGGGATGGTATTTGCCGAGGACTTCACCGACAATACGTGCTGACTTTTTATGTGATGTGGAAGCCCGGATGCCCATGTCGCGCATGGCATAGAGGATACGGCGATGAACAGGTTTGAGCCCGTCTCTCACATCCGGCAGCGCACGGGCGACGATTACGCTCATGGCGTAATCGAGGTAGGCCTCACGCATTTCACTGTCGATATCCACTTGTTGAACAATACCAATTTCGGTCATATTTAGGGGTCCTTGTGGCTGTTAATATGTCGCTTTACTCGTTAAAAAGCACCTCCAGTTTACGCAATGGGAGGCGCTTGGCGGCTTTGCATAACCCTCTTATTATACCCCAGGAAGGGATTTTTGGCTTTATTTTGGGTAATTTTAGTCTGGATATATAATGAAGCGAAAACCAGGCACTGAGTAATCTTTACCTGGTTGATTGTTCTGGCGGGTGGTAAGAGGGACCCGCTTTTTCCACTTTGTTAATCGGACAGGATTAACTGGTCCCCGATGTTAAACGAGGGGTAATGATCGCGATGCAGTTCGACCACATATTGAGCGGGAATTTTGGGTACATAAGCGGGCCGCCACCGCTTTGCCAGGGCTTTATCCACAACGACCAGGTTGCGATCCAGCCATAAGGCAGTGATGTCGTAGTTCACAAATAGCATGTGGATGGCTGTGTTGGCTTTGGATTCCTTTTTTTCAACCAGGATGAGGCCGTGATCCGGTTCCAGCTCATTAGAAAACATCAACCCGATCAGTTTGCTGAAAAACGTATCGCAATATTTGACATGAAATGAAGGGCTATCTGATGAAGCATTTCTGAGATTGACAATTTTCACAGTTTACCTCTCGTTTGTAAAATGTGCTGAAGTTTTTCACAGCGATCCCCGGTGATTCAGGCGAAAAAAACATGCGCTCACCGGTTGATAATTCTTGGTCAGCGCATGGTTTTGTTGATCTTAAATTTTACATGG
>JBLRWR010000217.1:0-2848 GCA_047921135.1 Candidatus Brevefilum sp. | reverse complement strand
CCGAGTTTTTTGAGTACAGGATTGGTTTGCATGTCTCCTCCCAAAGCAGCAATGAGTTGTGGATGATCCTTCAATTATATACAGAGTTTGGTAATTGTGAGTGGTGAATGGGGAGTCGTGGAGGGTAAAAAAAATCGGCGGGGTGTAAAACCACACCCCGCCCTATAAAAATGATGTTTCTTCCGTAGGGTGCGGTCTGGTGCCTCCCTGATGAGGGTTGACCGCACCGATTCACTCAACTACGCTACTTCATCCCCCTTGCGCCTGAAGGCCACCCGCAACCAGCCCGTGCCGCTGAAGCGCATGTCGCGCAATTCAAACAGGAGCCAGGCCACCCCGATAAACACCACCGATGCACCCAACAAGATCAGCACATGCTCGATGTTCAGCCCATTCAGGGCTTGCCCACCCTGGTAATAATTCAGGGGCGAAAAGCGGTTCACGCCCTCCAGCCGATCCTCAATATGGGCCAACGAAGTGATGAAGAAGCTGGCGATCAACACCAGGTTGGCCACCATGGATGCCGCACCGCTGGTGGGCAGGACCATGCTCAACATCAACGCCAGGCTTAAAAAGAGCAAGATCACGGCAAATAGCGAGACAAAAGGCCGGATAAGCTGTGCCTGGGTCAGGTCAAAGCTGTCGGTGCTGGCCAGTCCCAGGGCGAATCCACCCCAGATAATGAACAAAATCAGGATGTATGTCACCAGCAGCGCCAGCAGCTTGCCCCAGAACACTGCTGTCCGGCTGACCGGCTGGGCAAGGATCAATTCCAAACTGCCCGCTTCCTCTTGCTTGACGATCAACCCTGTTGCGCCGGCAACAGCAGCAATCCCCAGGATAACGGGGACATAAGAGAAGAACTCAAGGTGCAAAAACCCAGCAGGTTCAAAGATGTTGACATCCGCGCCGCCAAAAAATGCCAGCATTTCCTCCGGGAACGCAGCGATCAACTGCTGCAAATCCACATTCATCCCAAACATGGTCTCGTAGATATCAAACATCCAGTAGCCCAGCAGGCCTAAACCCAGTCCCCAGCCCAGGATCATCAACATATTCTTGTATAATTTCCGGGTGAAAATGGTCAACATGCGTTATGCCTCCCCTTCTTCGTCTTTGTAATACTTGAGGAATAGTTCTTCCAGCGAAGGCCGATGAATCGCCAGGTCTCTCACCTGGTGTTCAGCCAGGGTTTTGATCAGCCCATCCATCTCACCTGAGACCTCGATGGTGTAAGACCGGTGATCATCATTAATGCGCAGAATATGGACGTTTTGCAGGTGATCAAACTGGTCCTCCCCCACAGGTTTTGCAAATTGCACGATGGCCCGCGTCAGAGCCCGATTGATCAGGTCATCCGTTTGGGCGATTTCAACCAGCACGCCTTTGCGGATAATGCCTACCCGGTCGGCGATCTTTTGGACCTCCGAGAGAATGTGCGACGAAAAGAAAACCGTCGTGCCGCGCTGGGCTTCCTCGCGGATGATATTGAGCACCTCCTGCTGCATGAGCGGGTCCAGCCCCAAAGTCGGCTCGTCGAGCATCATCAAGGGCACATGGCTGATAAAAACGCTCAGCAAGCCCACTTTTTGCCGGTTGCCCTGGGAAAGAGTCTCGATCTTCTGGTCAAGTGCCAGGTCAAGCCGCTCGGCCAGGACCTCGATGTCCTCCCACGGGCGGGTTTCCCTTCGCAGCCGGCGCAGGTGCTTGATGAATTTGCGCGGCGTGAAATCGCCCTCCATCGCCAGGTCCCCGGGCAGGTACCCCACCCCAGCTTTCACCACCTGGGGCGATTTTTGCGGGTCAAAGCCCATAATGTTGATCTTTCCCCGGTTGGGGCGGATCAGGTCCAGCATACAGCGGATGGTAGTCGTCTTCCCGGCACCGTTTGGGCCTAAAAAGCCAAATACCTCCCCGACCTTAACGGTTAAGTTCAACCCGCGCAGGGCATGGACCTTGCCATAATATTTATGCAGGTCTTTTATCTCGATAATTGCGTCTGTCACCCTATTACCATTCTCCCTTCAGATGAAATGAAATACTTTGTTTATATATTATATCGCTCAATAGCAATATAACAAAAACAGTCTGGTTAAGCTTGTGGACGATAAATCGTGCAGGAATTCTCATTGACCCGTGGTATCAACACAGCTAATCAGCGAATCAATCATAACAAGCTCAATGATAAGGGGTAGGCACTCAAGCCTGCCTCTTTGTATGTGTTCACCCGTGGAAAACAGAATTTTTACACTGGCTCGTCATCAAGCAAGCGCTCACACCCCCAGGATCAATAAGATACCGGCGGCAAGTGCCACAATGGGAACTACTGTACCCAACGCGCCAAGGCCTACCAGGCCCATCAAACCCACCAGGATCAACCAGATGAAGAATAAAAAGTAGCCGATATTGCGCGTGATCTTCGGCATTCTGACCAGCAGTAAAAAGCCCGCTGCCAGCGCGAGGATGGCCAGGATAACGCCCAGGCCAGAGAAGCTGAAGCTGATGAGCCCAACCAACCCATCGATGATCAGGTACACGGCTGCTAATATCCATCCGATATTCATTGAAATACCGGGTGTAAACACAAACAGCAAAACCCCGGCGGCTAAGGACAGGATGGCGACCACCAACCCCAAACCACCCAGCCCAGAGATCAATCCAGCCAGACCGACCAGGATCAGGAAAGCCCCCAAAACAGCTACTGTGATCTTTTTCTTGCTCATGAGATCCTCTCTTTGAATAAGAGGGTGTTGAAAAACGAACAATGATTGCTCATCATTTGTCAAAATCCATAATTAATTCTATTAACTACTATTATTATCTACTTTATATTAATGCGTAGGGGCAA
>JBLRWR010000216.1:0-2852 GCA_047921135.1 Candidatus Brevefilum sp. | reverse complement strand
GCAGCAACCCCAGGGCAGCGCTATTTAGAATCCGGGCCAAGCGCATCACCATGTGGGGTGTGCGATGAATACCCCTTGCCACCTGAAGGATGGCCAGCAGGCCTAAAAATGCCGCCAACAGCAGCGCAGCGAAGTAATGCGTGAGCAAGAGGCCGGCCGTCAGCAAGCCCAGGGTCAGTGCGCCGCGCCAACGGTATTTCCCCCGCAGGAGGTCAATCGCCAGCGCCATGGCCAGGGGCAGTAAGATCAAGCCGACGGTCAGGGTGTAGCGGCCCCAGCTTAGGTAATAGGCCGGCATGCGGCTGGCAAAACTGACCAGCAAAGCCGCCACCAGGGCTGGGCGCCAGTTGCTCCACAGGGATTTCCCCAGGGCGTAGACCGACAATCCGATCAAGGCGTTCAGGGCCTGCCCCAGGATCAGCATAGCCCGGCCAAGGGGCAATCCGCTGAGGGCGGTGAACAGCGCGGCCACGGCATGGTAGCCAAAATGATAATAAAAGGGCACCGGCAGGTGAGGCGACAGGTCCGCCGGCAGGCCGCGGTTTTCGAGGATGGACTGGATGATCAAAAAGTGGTGCTGCGAGTCGACCCAGTTGGGCAGCAGTAAATCCCGTGCCTGGTATAAACGCCAGGTGATCGCCAACGCCAGCAAAGGCAGTCCGACGGCAAGGTAAGCCCAGTGATGCCGCCGAAGGTGGAAGCCTTTTTTGAGCAGCCCACCCGCCGCCAGCAAAGCAAAAAGGGCCAGCAAAACCCCGACCAGGGTGGGTGAAAAGTGAACCCCCAGGATGAACCCTGCCTGTGCCAGCAGGATGATGAGCGTCAGACCCATGCCCAATATATGGGCCAGTGAGATGAGCGGGTCCTCTCGGCGCCGCCCCAGCCAGGCCCACCAGGCCAATCCGGGCAACACCAGGCACGCGCAGGCCAGGGGGATCACAAAGGGGTCACTCCACTGGTATCAATGCCGCTTAACATTTCGCTCACACTGATGCCCAGGAGGGGGTGCACCAGGTTTGGGGCGATCTCGTTGAGGGGCACCAGCACAAAAGCGCGTCCTTCCATGCGCGGGTGCGGGATCTGCAGGTTATCCATCTCAACCACCTGGTCGCCATAGAAGAGGATATCCAGGTCAATCAGGCGCGGGCCGTTCAGGATCAGCTTCTCGCGGCCCATGTGTTGTTCGATGCCTTTCAGCAAGCGCAGCAAAGGCAGGGGTTTTAAGCGTGTACACACGGTGATCACCTGGTTGAGAAAATCAGGCTGTTCGGTGTACCCCCAGGGTGGGGTGATGTACACGGGTGATTCCTGCGTGATGGTCACTTTGGCGCTCAGATGCTGTTTGGCCGTGTGCAGGTTGGCTTCCCGATCGCCGAGATTGGTACCCAGGGCGATATAGACCGTTTCTGGCTTTTTCATCGCACCTCGAGAATGTTCAAAAAGTCTGCCAGCAGGCCGTAGGCGGTGGTTTCGGGGCCGGGGTCGCTTTCCAAAATGCCCAACCCAGGCAGCACATCCAGTTTGAACTGGCAGTAGGAACTGGTGCCGTTGACGCTGAATAAGGGGGACTCAGGGCCGACCCGCTGCGGGGCTACCCTGGCGGCGAGCCCGTCCGGGCTTTGTTCCGCCGAGCAAACCAGTTTCCAGCGCTCGCCTGCCGCCTGTGCCTCGGCGATCATCTCGGGGGTAATACCGCCGATGCCGGTACGGTCCACGTCTTGCGGGGTGAGGGGAATGCCCATCAACACCGTAACCAGCGCGGCAACCTTGATGGCCGCGTCCCAGCCGTCCACATCATTGCTGGGGTCGGTCTCAGTGATGCCGATCGAGCGGCCATACGCCAGAGCTTCCTCGAGGGTCTGGCCTTCCTCCATCATGCCGATCAGCAGGTTGGTGCAGGAGTTGAGGATGCCCTCAAAACCGAGCAGGTTGGCACCCACCAGCGGTTGGCGGAACAGGGCGAAGATTGGTGCGCCGTCCATGACGGCGGATTCAAACATAAAGCGCACCCCCTGGGCCTTTGCCAGCGCCGTCAGCGCCTGATAGCCATGCACAACCGGGCCCTTGTTGGCAGTGATCACGTGCCGGCCTGACCCCAATGCAGCTTTGATGTAATCCAGGGCGGGCTGTCCGCTATGGGGGTTGACAGGCGTGGTCTCAAACACAAACGCTGCCGGGCAGGCGCTGATGAAGTATGGGGTGTCCTGGGGCGTCTCGACCGTATTGAGCGCGTCCAGAGATTCCCCCGCTTCAACCAGTGCTAGTGCGGCTTCCAGGTTGAGCCCGTCCGGGTTGATGGCCGCGCCGTGCGACCCGGTGATGATGCCCGTGACCGATACGGATATCCCATACCGGGAAGCCAGTTCGTCCGCTTTGCGCAATAACAGCCGGGCGAAGGCTTTGCCCACATTCCCAAACCCGACCAGACATAGACGATGATGAGTGTGCATTTTTGGATCCTCTCTCGTTATTGACCTGATAATCTAATTTAACCACATAATTCACAAAGGTGGATAGCGCGCGGGGAAGTCTAAAAATGCCAATGAACCCGGCGAATCGGGTAGAATGGTGGGCATGCCAGAGAATTCTTTACGGGTGTTATTATTCGATATTGACGGTACCCTGATCAATCCAAACCAGGAGGGGGGCAAATGCTTGGGGCGGGCATTGGAGGATGTGTACGGGCAAGCAGGGCCGATTGATCACTATGATATGGCCGGGAAGACGGATTGGCGCATCATCACGGACTTGATGGGCATGGCCGGGCTGGACCCTGTCGCGATTGAGGCTGCTCTGCCGGCCGCCTTTGCGGCCTATGCCCGGCACGTAGAGGCTGCCGCACCGACCTTGCA
>JBLRWR010000215.1:0-2879 GCA_047921135.1 Candidatus Brevefilum sp. | reverse complement strand
TATAAAAGGGTTATAAAATCGGCTTTGATTGATGAAAATTGAGATAAATGCCAGAGCGATGAAGATTATTGCTGATATCACGATCGCTGTATAATCTCGGCGGGCTAATTTGCGGCTGGTGTACCAGGTGCGGGATTTATGTTTACTGAAGCCGCGTAAATCCATGGCGTTACTGATCATATCAATGCGGTCCAAAGACGAAAAGATTAATGGAACGATGATTAATAAGCCATTCTTAATTCGGCTACCGAGTGAAGCTTTCCTCGAGAGCTCCAAACCTCGGGCCTGCTGCGCCTGACTGATGTCATGATAGTCGCGCTGAACATCCGGAAAGTAACGCAAGGTCAACGCTACGGCATAGGCCGCTTTGTAGTTGACACCAATGCGATTAAGGGATGAAGCAAATTCGCTGGGGTTGGTGGTCAAGAGGAAAATGATGCCGAAGGGGATCACAGAGGTGTACTTGATCAATTTAGTCGTGCTATAAAGCAATTGCTCTTTGGTCAGGTCAAACCTGCCGGGCAGGTTGAGGATGGGCGTGCGGGTGCCGTAAATTTCAACACCCATCTCGGGTGCAAAAAGAAAAGAGATGACCGCATTGGTCAGCACAAAGATGAGCACATAAACGACCATCAAGCGAATTTGGGAGAACTTGATTTTTGAAATCTTCATGATGATGGCGGCAAAAACCATCACAAAGAGAATGGCGCGGATATCGTATGAGTACATGACACCAAATGTCAGCAGGAGAAAACAAATTAATTTTGTCAATCCCGAGAGGTGATGTATGGGAGAATCGATAACATCGTAAGAAAACAGTTTAACTTTATCGTTCACCGGTTCTTTAATCTCCTTTCGTAATCGATAAAGCTCTGCACAAAGCCAGTTCCATCCGGGAGGCCAGCCAATTGCGCCAGATGGTAGAGGGAGGTCTCTTTTAGATTTGCTTCTTTGATCACCCGCTCATCGGTGAGGACGACAGATGCGGTTGTGTCCGCAATCAAACGTCCGCCGGCCAAAACGATGGCGCGGGGCGTATATTCCAACATCAGGTGCATGTCGTGGGTAATTAACATCACGGTCACACCCATTTTATTTATCTCTACGAGAAATTCCATGATCTCAGTATAGTGCCGATAATCCTGACCGGCGGTGGGTTCGTCAAGGATCAGGATATCGGATCCTAACACGAGGATGGAAGCAATGGTGACACGTTTTTTCTGGCCGTAACTGAGGGCAGAAATGGGCCATTCGATGAAGGGGGATAAACCGCAGATTTTTAGCGTTTTTTCGACACGGGTGGAAATTTCATCTTCAGGCACATTACGAAAGCGCAATCCTAGCGCAACCTCATCAAATATCAGGTTTTTTGATATCATCTGGTTGGGATTCTGGAGAACGACGCCGATGATCTCCGCGCGTTCTTTGATGGATTTATTCTTGATATCCTGATCACGATGATAAATTGTGCCTTGGTCTTCTTTTACGAACCCACACAGTAATTTTGAAAGGGTGCTCTTACCGGCACCATTTTTTCCAATTAGTGAGACCATCTCACCCTCATGAATGTTAAAAGAGATGTTTTCAAGTACTTTTTGATTCCCATCATAAGAGAATGAAACATTTTCCATTCTGATCACGGATGGTTTTGCTTGGGGTGGGTCTGGAGTTTGAATGCTGGCCTGCCACTTCGCAAGTGAATCTTTAGCCAGGTGTGCCTGCAGGGTGGTGATATAGCCGGGTTTGATGTCGCTGGTCACTTTCACCCCGGCGTATTTGAGCGCAGTTACATATAGCGGTTCCCGGATGCCGGTTTCAGTTAAAATGTCTGAGCTTACCAGGGCATGGGCATCCATGTCGGCGATGATCCGACCTTCCCTGATGACGAGGATTCTATCGACAAATTGATGCAAGACGTCTTCAAGGCGATGTTCAATGATGATAATGGTTTTACCGGATTGGGTATGGATATCCTCGATTATTTCGATTGCCGTTTTCCCGGTGGCTGGATCAAGATTAGCCAATGGCTCATCAAACAATAAGATATCCACATCGTTGACCAGGACACCCGCCAGTGAAGTCCTTTGTTTTTGCCCGCCCGAAAGTTCAAATGGTGATGAAGTCAGCCAATTTTGCATATCCACCATTTCGGCAACAGCTCTGACCTGCTGATGCATCAATTCATGAGGGATATTGTCGTTTTCCAGCGCAAAGGCGATATCTTCACCTGCGGAGAGGCCAACAAATTGCGCATCGGAATCCTGCAGGACCGTTCCGACGGATTTGGAAATCTCAAAGATGTTTTTTATTTGGGTTGGTTCGCCCTTTGTTAGAAGCTCGCCGGTAATTTCACCTCGGTACGCAAAAGGAATCAGCCCATTGATGCAGTTTCCCAATGTGCTTTTTCCGCTGCCACTGGGGCCGACAATCAGGATCTTCTCACCCGGAAAGATTTTTAGGTTTATTTCGTAAAGGGTTGGTTCAGCCTGGCTGTAGTATTGAAATGTAAAATTGTTAAATTCGATAATGGGTTGTTTTTCCATCTAGGGCCTGGGTTTAATGCGAGCTTAGACTTTATTTTACCAAACTAGTTCTGGTAACTTGGCTGGTTGATTAATTCTGATCTTTTTTTGCAATAGGAGCATTGTGCTCAATGATAACACATACCCCATTGAAAAATGAATAGCTCAGGATAAACGCAAAGTCAATCATTTTCTAAAATCCACTATTTTTACAATGAATACACCCCTTCCCGCCCTCCGGGTGCCCATCCTCTCATCGAGGAAATGGGTTCGGAAAACTCATGAATGACGATATTTCAAAGATTATTTACGCTTTGCAATTGCCCTGCCCCCAACCCCTCACCCCGCCTCTGCCTC
>JBLRWR010000214.1:0-2880 GCA_047921135.1 Candidatus Brevefilum sp. | reverse complement strand
CGTAGGGTGCGCACTTCACCTGCCCTGAGCGCAGCGTGAGGGTTTTGTGCGCACCATTTTTTATTCCAAATAGTCGAAAGGTACCGTCTAAAATGCGCCCTTTATATTTGCCATCGCGAGGCGCCGCACCGCGGCGTCGTGGCGATCCCGAAAACAGAAAACCCTAAAAATCCCCTACCCGACACGCCCTCACCTCAACCTGACCGCCGTGCCGTACATCTGCAGGTAAAAATACTGCAGCACTTCGGTATCTAAATCAATATCCTGGCGCATGAACACCACTGCGTCTGCGCCCAGCATGGCAGCCCGTTTTTTCAGCTCCTCGACCGCAATGAAGAAGGCAAATTCAAAGGCGCTCTCACCCATGCAGTATTCACCCCACACGCAGCCCCAATCGATATTCCCGCTGCTTGTGCCCTGGAATCCGCCGCTGCGCTTCAGATCAGCGATTTCCTTTTCGTAAAATTCCTTGTATTCCAAAAAAGTGCTGGATGCAAACCCCTCCGGTTTATTGGAGATCTGGAAATAAACCGGTCCAATGATCTCATAATCCTGTTTGAGATCGCCTGTCGTGATGATAACTCCCTTATCCATCGCGGCTCCTTTTACGTCAGATAATTAGTCGATTGATCAGCATGCAATCTCTGTAAATTCAGAGATGATCAGGTTGAATTGGCTTCAAACGGGTTTAGGTGGCTCAATCCCAATCTGGTTAAATTATAAGCGAAATATCTCAATTTCCTGCCTGAGAAGGTGTAAAAAAGCCGAGAAAAACCTGCCGCAAGCAGCTCATCAGGTTACCTCCCGTTGAATTAAAAACGGCGCGGGAAGTACCCGCGCCAAATCTATTGCTTGGCAAAACTATTCACCGCGTCGATCGCGTTCGCACAGGCGCTAATAATCAGCCCTGCCCCGGGCACACCCCTGCCTTACTGGTTATATCCACCGCCGTCGATGAACTTGCGCAGCTGTTCAATCATAAACTCCTGGCTGGTGATGAAGGCCTTGACCACATCACCGATCGAGATCACGCCCACCAGTTTCCCATCCTCGACCACTGGCAGGTGGCGGATGTGCTTTTCGGTCATCATCGCCATGCAGTCCTCAATCGTTTGCGCCGGGCTGATAGTAAAAACTTCTTGTGTCATAAAATCGCTCACCGGCTGATCCATCACAAACGCCTTTGCCGCGGCGATTTTACGCACCACATCCCGCTCGGAGATGATGCCGGCGATGTCCTCACCGTCCAGCACCAGCAGGGCGCCGATGTCCTTCTCCGCCAGCTCGTCCAGCGCCTCGATCACCGGGGTGTCCGGCTTCACAGACCAAATCACATCCCCCTTTAGTCTCAACAAATCACGTACCGAGATCACCATTTGGGCACTCCTTTCAGAAAGGTCATTCAATGTGTGGTCACAGGGCGGTGCAGGGGCAAAAACACCCGCACTACTCCGCCCATACTTAATTTTACAGTATAATTCCCACCTTTCCCAATAAATGGCCGCTCATCTCCCGGATTCAACCCCCTATGCGGTGCTCAGGCTGAAAATTCGCGGATCACCTGCCGGGTATCGGCCACCCGCCCAAAGGCCACCATCGTGCTGATCAGCGCGGCCTCGTGCAGCTCTTTGGTGATTGAAGTTTGCGCATCAGAAACCATAACAACCTGGAAATCGCGCATGAAAGCGTCTCTGGCGGTGGTTTCACAGCAAATATTGGTATTTACACCAGTGATGAGCAGGGTCTTGATGCCCATCGTGCGCAAATTCAGCTCAAGGTCGGTCTGGAAAAAGGCACTGTAGCGGCGTTTTTCAATCACCAGCTCATCAGGCGCAGGTGCGGGCAGTTCGTCGATGATCTCCACGCCCGGTGTGCCTTTGACCAGCGCTTTGGTCAGCGAATCCGGCCCGGTGGAAGGCCACATCGGCCCCAACAAGCCAACATCATTTAACTGGTGGATATGTTTCGTCCAGATGACCGGCCGCCCATACTGGCGGAAAAATGCCACCAATTCAGCGATCCTGGGGACAATCGCCTTACAGTTCCAGCCCTCCAGGGGCGCACCCGGCAGGATAAAATCCTTTTGCATGTCGATTACCAGCAGGGCGCTGGTATCTAACCGCAGGTCAAACACTGGCTCCCGGCGGCCTACAGCTTTTAAAAAGCCCGCCACCGATTCTGGCACGGATAAATTTTCAGGCCATTGATGCATAATAAGCTTCTCCTATCATCATATAGATAAAAAAAGGGGGGGAAAACAAGTTCCACCCCATCATTTCGCAAAAAACCGATCAAGTGCTATGTGTCGGCCCCGGTTTTCTCCTTCAACACCACCACCAGCTCAAGCGGGCGATCCGTGGCGCCCACCAGCGCGTTGGAATGGCCGATGGCGCCCCGCACGCAGCTGCTTTCACACTGGCTGCAATAGGCGCACCTGGCGGGGTAATGGATCAACTTAAACTCATCGCGGGACTTTTTTTCCAACTTGAGCGCGCTCGCCGGGCAATCGCGCACACACAACCCGCACCCGGTGCACTTCTCGGGGATGATCACGATCGCGCCACGGTAGCCTTCTGGCAGTTCCAGCTCGCCAAAGGGATAGGCAACGGTATCCGGGCGCGACACCAGGGCTTCGATAATGGCATTCGATAAACGATATCGCCGACGCATGGTATCCATATCATACCCCCATCAAAACCACAAAGCCAAGCTGCAGCAGCGCCAAGGGCACCAAAATCCGCCAGCCCAACCCCGCCAGCTGATCGATCCGCAAGCGGGCGTAAATGGCGCTCACGCTGCTGAGGATCAACACCATCAGCAGGCATTCGAGAATAAAAACCCCAGTCGCCGCCCAGGGAGAGGCGAAGCTCGGCCAGCCCA